>SVJT01000089.1 GCA_015068865.1 Oscillospiraceae bacterium
TAAAAGGTATGTCTCCTACTGTAGAAAGTACTGTTTCAAAGGATTTTCATGTGTTGGTAAGCAAAAATAAAATGAACAGCATTGAAAAAAAGATTACCTTGTCTGATAGCGTTCCGGCGCCCATACATATTGGTGATAAATTAGGCGAAGCTGAATTTTTTATCGACGGAAAACCCATTGGCGGTACGGATATTGTTGCCGGCGAAGCCGTTAACAAAATTGGTTTTATGGGAATGTTCGGAAAATTAATGAAGCAATTATTGTTCGGCACATCATCATATCACCTCGTCACAGCTATAAAATAAACTTCTCTGCATACTTCCTGAGGATTTGGTCACAATAATATATACCTGAGGAATTGCAGAAGGGAGTTTATCAATGTACCGTATACAAAAGAAAAAAAAGGGCATCGGATTCTATTTAATTCTGTTTTTATCCGCTTTTGTCGTCGGGTTAGGTATCGGCTACGGAACCATTAAAATGAATACCGGCAGAAAGGAAAATAATTTAAATCCACCGGAAATCATTTCCCCCTCCGCCACCGCACAGCCTCCTGACAATCAACCGGCTTCTTTGAATATAATCCTTCCCACTGAAGCCCCCGACCCGAAACCACAGTATTTTGTTATTGCCCAGGAGGATACAGTTGCCGTTTTCACCTTTGACGAAGAGGGCGATAAGCGGTTCAGCTATAAACTAGCCATCGATGTAGATGCTTTGCCCCCGGTTGATCAAAAGTTGTTTTCAGAGGGGATTTACCTCTATTCCAAACAGGAACTGTTAGAACTGACAGAAGATTTTTCATCATAAAAAAACAGTTGCGTTTTATTACGCAACTGTTTTTTTATATAAAGTGGTGTGTGATTACTGATTAATCTGCAGAATTTCGCCTTCTACCAAAGCTTCAGAACCAATCAGTTCATTAAAGAAGGTATAAGGAACATACGTCAGTTCGCCGATTAAGGTAGCACCCTGTTCAGCAGTTCTTGCAACCTGGTCTAACACAACCTTCGCACTCTGCTCGCCTTTTGCAACCAGAACGCTTCTTTCTTCGCCATTCCAGGTTACGGTGTAACCCAGCTTTTCACTGATAGCGCGGATGGGTAACATCAAAGTTTCTTCAATAAATTCAACTTTAACTTCTAATGCTTCGCCGTTTACAGCAACAGCTGTTACATCGGTAACAGAAGCTTCTGCTTCTACTGCCTGAGGCAATAACATAATCTGTGTGGGGTTAACCAAAGCAGGAATGCTCATCGTCATAATGTCTGCCCAAACTAAAATCTCGCTACCCTCTTTAACATCACTCATGGTAACAATGTTTCTGGTTCTGTAAGGCATAACGGTTACATCTTTTGCAAAGCTAAAAATGTAGTTGCCGTCTTCGCTTTCAACGGAATAGCCGTCATCACTTTCGCTAACCTTGCTTACTACAGCATAAATCGGCAGAACAGCCTCTTCACTATCTGCAATAACAATCACTTTAGCAAAGCTCTGAGGCGGCAGGCTGAAGGTTGCTGCTTCGTTGTGGTATACTCTTACCTTAGCGTCTTTTACGCAGTCTGCCAAAGCTGCCGGCGTGCCATCTGCTTTAATAATAACGGTTTCTTCACCGATGTTAAAGCGTTTTGCATCTTCTACGGTTTCGCCTAACACAATGTAGCTTTCTTCTTCAGACAGTTCGGAAATGGTTCCTTCTGTCACGGCATAAGTTGCAGCGCTTTCTTCAATGACTGCTACAGCTTCTGCGTCCTCTGAAATCAATACGGGGGTGTCTGCAGCTTCTTCTGCTAATACACAAGCAGTGCTCAGGCTCATTGCCAGAGTCAGAATCGCTGCTAAAAATCTTTTTTTGTTTTTCATGGTTTGTTTCCTCCAGTTTTATGTAATTTGTTTTACGTTTGTATAGACGGCGGTTTTTTATAAAAGTTCCGTATATTTTAAAAAATTTTTTAAAATACTAAAAAAAATAGTTTTTTGGAGGAAACCATGAACCAAATCCGTACCGATCTAGCCATCGAAGTCCACGAAATGCTCACCGAGGCAGCAACAGAGCTGTCCGGTGTGACTGTTCATAAAGAACAAAAGCATAACGCTCATATCTCCCGTGTTAAAATTGAATCCCTTCGTGCCCAACACCAAATGGGTAAACCCATCGGCAATTATATTACGGTAGAATTTCCCGATGTAAACATTGCCGAAGGGGAGGATTACGAAAATTTATGCCGCACCGTAGCTGAAGAATTATCTGCTCTTTTGCCCTTGCAAAAACACAATACTGTTCTGGTGGTGGGATTAGGCAATCAGAATATCACGCCGGATGCATTAGGTCCTAACGTAGTTTCCAAACTGATGGTCACCCGTCATTTACTGCAATATATCCCCGACCAGATTGGCGAAGGGATCCGTCCTGTTTGTGCCATTTCCCCCGGTGTCTTAGGCATCACCGGCATGGAAACCGGCGAGGTCATCCGCGGTGTGACGGATAAAATCCACCCGGATGCCGTCATTGTGGTGGACGCTCTGGCTGCCCGCAGCATGGATAGAATCAGCACCACCATTCAGCTTTGTGATACAGGCATCAGCCCCGGCGCCGGTGTGGGCAACAACCGAAAAGAGCTAAATAAAAGCAGTTTAGGCGTGCCGGTCATTGCCATAGGTGTTCCCACTGTCATTGATGCCGCCACCATTGCCACAGACACGTTGCAAATGGCAACCCAAAAAGAAAAAAACAGCAAGCTCTGTCAGGAGCTTGCCGCTATGGATCGCGATGAACAATATACTCTATTAAAGGAAGCCTTACCGGAAACCTTAAATGGTTTTATGGTCACCCCTAAGGATGTCGATCTTTTCATTGAACGGGTGGCCAAGGTTGTGGCCAACGGCATTAACCTTGCTTTGCATAAAAACATTACCTTTCAGGATATTGCTGCTTATACTTCCTGATAATCTCCCCGGGCAGTCACCGTCCGATATCCGATTTTCGCCAGACGGGCATCCAATGCTTCCCTGGCTTCTGCCGCTTCAGCTCCGTCTGACAGTTTGTTATCATATAAACTGTAATCCTTTCGGTGCATATTGGGTGATAAATTAGGCATCACCACATTGGCACCGCTTAAAATCGCCAACTCCCGTCCGTCCTCTGCCAACGTGCCCACCGCTGTGGTGGCAGGAATTAAGGCAAAGGGATGGGCAAGACGCAATAACGCAATTAAAAACAAAGTCAAATCCAGTGCCCCCGCCGGTTCCTTGCCGAAGGGGGTATCTTTATGGGGAATAAAAGGACCGATGCCAATCATCTGCGGCTTTAATTCCTCAATAAACAGTAAATCACTACATACAGTATCTACCGTCTGATACGGAGAACCCACCATAAAACCGGTGCCCACCTGAAAGCCGATTTCTTTTAAATTCCACAAACATTGTTTCCGTTCCTGTAAGGAAACACCGGCAGGATGGAGCTTGCCATAGTGCTCTTCGTCTGCCGTTTCGTGTCTGAGTAAATACCGGTCTGCTCCGGCGTCAAAATACTGCTGATAAATCTCCCGGGGTCGTTCCCCTACCGACAAAGTTACCGCACAGTCGGGATACCGTCTTTTAATTTCTTTCACTATATGGCATAATTCATCATCAGCAAATCCGCCATCCTCGCCCCCCTGCAGCACAAAGGTCCGAAAGCCTAAACGATAGCCATTTTCACAGCAAGTTAAAATATCCTCATCCGTCAGCCGATAGCGTTTGCAAAGGGTGTTGCTTCTTCTGAGTCCGCAATAATAACAGTCCCGTTTGCAGATGTTGGTAAATTCAATGAGACCGCGGATGTAAATATCCGTCCCAAAATTTGAAACCGTCACCTGCCGCGCCAGTTCCCGGGTATATTGCTCCAGTTCTTCCGTTCTGCCGGACAGTAACGCTTCATATTCTTCTCTTGTTAAGCTGTGCTCCGCTTTTAATTTATCAACGAGTTGTTTCATATTTTATTCACCACCAACAATGGTACCGCCTCCGATGACCACTTCACCATCATAAAACACCATAGCCTGACCGGGTGTAGCAGCCCGTTGGGGCTCTTTAAATTCAGCTAACACACCTTGTTCTGTTACATGAAGCGTGGCTTCTGCCTCTCTCTGGCTGTAACGTGTTTTAGCCGTTACTTTTAGCCCCTCCGGCGGTGTATCACAGGCAATCCAGTTCACCCTGTCCGCCATAATGCGCTTAGTAAACAGTTTTTCTTCTTCCGTTCCCAAGACCACCGTATTTTTTTCAGCATTTTTAGAAAGGACAAAGGCTGGTGTACCCAAAGCTATGCCCAAACCTTTGCGCTGACCCACCGTATAGCGAATCAAGCCTTGGTGTGTTCCTAATACATGACCTGATTCATCCACAAAATTGCCGGTAGGATACCTTTTGCCTCTATAAGACTCTAAAAATCCGGCATAGTCACCGTCAGGCACAAAACAAATATCCTGACTGTCCGGCTTGTTGGCACTGAACAGACCAATGGTTTCTGCAATTTCTCTGATTTCAGGTTTCGTCAAATCCCCTAAAGGAAACATAGAATGAGACAGCTGATGCTGATTCAGGCGATACAGCATATAGGTCTGGTCTTTCGCTCTGTCTTTACCGCGCAAGAGCAAGGTGCGACCACTGCCTGCATCCTTTTGGGTTTTGGCATAGTGACCGGTAGCCAGAAAATCATGTCCTGACTCCAGGGCTTTACCCAGTAAAATACCAAACTTCACAAATACGTTGCACACAATGCAGGGATTGGGGGTTTCGCCCCGTTCATAACACGCCGCAAAATCTTCTATAACCAGCTTCTTAAAAGCTTCTTTTTCTTCAAATTCATAAAAAGGGATGTTTAAAAAATCTGCTGATTTTTGTGCATCCGGCTGTGCTTCTCCTGTTAAGTGCAACGTGGCACCGCTAACCTCAAATCCAGCTTTTTTTAGCAAATAGGCAGCAACAGAACTGTCAACACCCCCGGAAAGAGCCGTCATCACTTTCATGGTCGGTCCTCCTTCAGCATCTCAATCAATACAGGAATGTTATATTCAAAGTTTACACCATAGCGCAAATCTTTATCCATTTGTTTTGTTGTTTTAATTGATAGTACCGTATAATCAGCCGCTATTGCCGCCGATTGTGACAGCGAAAATCCCTCCAGCAAAGCTGACAGCAACGAGCTTGCATAGACATCTCCGGTACCGTGATACATTCCGTCAACCTTTTGCCGCAGAATAATGTCCCGTTTCCCTGTGCGACCGTCTAACGTTGCTGCCCCCAGCATTTCTTCATCAAAATGAACACCGGTCAACACAATCTGCCCCGGACAGAGTTCTGAAAGACCATCCAACAGACGGTTAATTTCTTGTTCGGTATAGGGTCCGTGCTGATAAGACTCTCCCAACAAAAGATAAGCCTCTGTCATATTGGGCACAATCACATCTGCACGCTCACAAAGCTGTCGCATAGCCAACGGAAAATGCTCCGAAAACACAGAATATAAACTACCGTTATCTCCCATTACAGGATCCACCATCACCAAGGTATTTTCCTTTGTAATCTCCTCCAGAACCTGACAAATAATGCCCGTTTGCTCCACCGAACCCAAAAAGCCGGTATACACACAGTCAAAGTCAATATCCAGAGATTTCCAATGATGTGCAACCGGTAAAATATCCTCTGTTAAATCCCGATAGGTATAGCCGGAAAAACCGCCGGTATGAGTGGAAAGCACCGCTGTAGGAATACAGCACACTTCATGACCTGCCGCAGACAACACCGGAAGTGCAACTGTAAGTGAGCATTTGCCAAAACAGGAAATATCATGAATGGCGGCAACTCTTTTTTGCTTTTTCATCAATGCCCTCTCCTTTCGGGAACTTTTTATCACATCTCTTAATTATATCCGCTTGCAAACTGTTTGTCAATATGATATAATGACATGGAGTAAGGTTTTCTGTCGAGTGAAGCGACGACAGAAAACGCTTAATCCAGTCGTTCTTTTTGTCAAGACGAGCGTAGCGAGAATTCAAAAAGAACTTCCACTATACATTGTAAATTACAGAAACCCTTTAAACGGTTGTTTCATATTTATAAAGGAGCACTCACATGTTTGAAAAATTATCATTTATCGAAGAACGGTTTACAGAGCTTGCCGAAAAAATCAGTGATCCTGCTGTGATTGCTGATCAGGAAAACTGGCGCAAGCTTTGTAAAGAACATTCTGATATTACGCCCATTGTGGAAAAATACAGAGAATATAAACAAGCTAAGGAAACCGTTGAAGAAGCAAAAGAAATGCTGGAAGACAGTTCACTTGATAAAGACTTCCGCTCTATGCTGGAAGACGAAATTGACGAAAATCAGAGAAACATTGCCCGTTTTTCCGATGAACTGAAAATTTTACTGCTCCCCAAAGACCCCAACGATGAAAAGAACGTTATCGTGGAAATTCGTGGTGGTGCCGGTGGTGATGAAGCAGCTCTCTTTGCCGGTGACTTATTCCGTATGTATTCTATGTATGCTGAATCCCGCCGTTGGCGTATTGAAGTGTTAAACCAGAACGCTACCGATATGGGCGGCTATAAGGAAATTTCCTTCAGCATTGAAGGTGCCGGTGCCTATTCCCGCTTAAAGTTTGAAAGCGGTGTGCACCGCGTACAGCGCATCCCTGCTACCGAATCCGGCGGACGTATTCACACCTCCACTGTTACCGTTGCGGTTCTGCCCGAGGTAGAAGAAGTGGAAGTAGATATTAACCCCAACGATTTGCGTATTGATGTGTTCCGCGCCGGTGGTCCCGGCGGTCAGTGCGTTAACACCACCGACTCTGCCGTTCGTGTAACCCACC
>SVJT01000090.1 GCA_015068865.1 Oscillospiraceae bacterium
GGAGCTGCCCTGGCAAGTTGCATTTAAAATTTGCCCGAATATATTGACACTGCTTTCAAAACAGGTGACAAAAGAAATCGTTGTTGTGTGTGGCACTAACGGCAAAACAACAACCAATAATCTGCTGGCGGCTTATATCCGAAAAGCCGGGCATAGCCTGGTAAGCAATGAATATGGTGCCAATATGTTGTGGGGCGTGTGCTGTGCTTTTGCTGAAAAGGCAACTCTTTTCGGAAAAATTAAAGCAGAGTATGCTTGCCTTGAAGTAGATGAAGCTTCATGCGTAAAAGTGTTTCGTTATATGAAACCTACAACCATTGTGATTACCAATCTGTTCCGCGATCAGCTGGACCGTTACGGTGAAATTGATATGACCGTGGATTTTATTCGCCGTGCTCTGGAAATGGCTCCCGAAGCCAAGCTGATTTTAAACGGTGATGATCCGTTGGTTGCTCAATTTGGGGAGAAAACAAACCGTCTCTGTTACTATATGGCGATTGATGAAGACACCGTAAGCGGCATGAGCGAAGCCAAAGAAGGAAAATTCTGTTCTTTTTGCGGACAGGAGCTTTCTTATGAATATCACCATTACAGTCAGTTGGGTAAGTTCAACTGTACCGCTTGCGGATTCTCCAGAAAATCACCTGATTTTACTGTTTCCGGGGTATCCTTGAAAAATGGTGTGAATTTTACCTTAACATACAAAGGTGAAACAATTCCTGTTTCTTCGCGCTTCAGAGGACTTTACAGTGTGTATAATATTGCTCTTTCTTATGGAGCAGCTCGGTTGATTCTGGAAGAAAAGCCGGATTATGAAAGTGTTTTGTCTGCCTATCGTCCGCAGGTTGGTCGAATGGAAGAGTTTTTGGTTGGCGGAAAAACCGTTGTTTTGAATATGGCAAAAAACCCTGCCGGATTTAATCAGGCCTTAGATGCTGTGTTACAGGATGACAGGGAAAAAGATTTGCTGTTGGCAGTGAATGACTTGCCGCAGGACGGTATGGACATTTCTTGGCTGTGGGATGTGGACTTTGAACGGTTGGAAAAAGCAAAGATCCGTCGTTTGATTGTAACCGGTATGCGGGCAGATGAACTTATGCTCCGTATGAAATATGCCGGATTTACAGAAGAAAAACAGGAAAAAGTTAAAGACATCCGAAAGGCGGCAGAGAGCCTTGTATCAGGCGATGCTGCTGTTTGCTATGGTTTGGCAAACTATTCTTCTGTTTTTACATTGCAAGGCGTGATTAAAGAGATGGAAGGCGGGGATAAAAATGGAAAATAAAAAATTGAGGATTGGTCATCTTTACCCCGAACTTTTAAATTTATACGGTGATACAGGAAATATTTTGACTTTGAAAAACCGTTTGATTTGGCGAAATATGGAAGCAGAAGTAGAGCAGATTGAAAAAGATTCGGTTATTGATTTTAAAAATTTAGATATTGTATTTTTGGGTGGCGGTTCCGACCGTGAGCAACTGATGGTTTTTAACTGTTTGGAAAAACAAAAAGAGGAACTTTTAGAGTATGTGGAAGCCGGTGGCGTTTTTATTGCGGTTTGCGGCGGCTATCAGTTATTGGGAAAATCCTATCCGATTGACGGGCAAAAGACGAAAGGTCTCGGTATTTTGGATATGGAGACGGAGGCAAATGATAAACGCTTAATCGGCAATGTGGTTATTCGTTCAGATTTGTTGGGTGAAGATGAGCTGATTGTGGGGTTTGAAAACCATGCTGGCAGAACGTATTTAGGGCACTGCGAAGCTTTTGGAACCGTGTTGACCGGAAATGGTAACAACGGTGAAGATATGACCTGCGGTGCCGTTTATAAAAATCTTTTGGGAACCTACTTGCACGGTCCGCTTTTTCCTAAAAATCCTGTTTTAGCTGACTATTTCTTGCAAAAAGCTCTGGAACGAAAGTATGGGGAAACCACTCTGGTTACATTGCAAGATAAAGCAGAGCAGGAAGCTCATAATTATGCTGTAAAACGGTTTTTGAATCAATAAAGGAGAGAGGCATGGAAAAGCAAAATAAACAATGGAAACGTTGGTTGTGGGCCTTTTTGTTTGGTGCGGCGTTAATAACCGTATATAAAACCTTTGACAATTTTACGCATATATTTAAATTCGTCCTTAGCTTTTTGGGGTTGCTCAAGCCATTTACAATCGGATTGGTGCTTGCGTTTTTTCTCTATCCTGCCACAGTGCGTTTAGAGGAGGTTTTGGAAAAAAGCAGATGGAAATGCTTTGCTGGAAAAAAGAAAACAATAGCAACACTAACGGTATATTTTGGAGTTTTGGCTGTTTTTTTGCTGGTGATGTGGCTTGTGTTGCCATGGCTGTCTGCCAGTATGGCAGATCTGTTGAAAAAAGCGCCGGTTTATGTTGCGCAACTGAATGCATACGTAGAGGGTCTTGCCCGTGAAGGCGGATTTTTGGAACGGTTACACCTTGAACATTTAATTGAGGATATAAATGTTGAAAAAATAATACAGAATTTCTTTAAATTAGATGCCTTGGATTATGTTGAAGGTGTGAAAGGCGTAACCGGTTTGCTCAGTAATTGGTTTATGGGGATTGTTATTTGTGCCTATGCTTTGCTGGAGCGAGATTCTCTCTTTGGAATTGCACGGCGGACATTGAGCTTTTTCATGAAAAAAGAAAAAGTGGAGACAGCAGGGCTTTATGCACATAAAATCAGCGGGATATTTTATAAATTCTTCTTTGGAAAAGTGATAGACTCACTGATTGTAGGTGTGCTGTGTTTTGCAGGTTTCGGCTTGTTGGGTATACCCTATGCCGCATTGCTTGCTATTGTTGTTATGGTTTTCAATATGATTCCCTATTTTGGTTCAATTATTGGTGCCATTCCTGCTGTTTTGGTTGCTTTAATTACGAAAGATATTTATTTTGCTCTTTGGACAGCGCTGTTCTTGCTTGCTGTTCAACAGTTTGACGGACTTTGGCTGGGACCGAAAATTTTAGGCAATTCAATCGGTGTCTCCCCGTTCTGGGTTATTTTTGCTATTGTGGTTTTTGGCGGTATTTTCGGACTTTGGGGGATGATTTTGGGCGTTCCTGTAATTGCTATTATTCAAATGCTGGCCACAGATTATTTTGATGACAGAAAAGTGAATGCATCGGTTGAGGAAGAAGAAAAAGAATAAACAATAAACAATAAACAATAAAAAGCTGCAGTTCATTTGAACTGCAGTTTTTGTTATCCGTTAGAATTCATCATATTTTTTGGTGTTACATAGGCGGTTTTATTTGTTGTGTAAATGACAAACCCAGGTTTGGAGCCGGCAGGCTTTTTCACATTTTTAATTTCCGTATAGTCTACGGGCACCTGAGCAGAGGAGCTTGCCTTAGATAAAAAAGCAGCCAAAGCAGCAGCTTGGGTAATGGCTTCGTCGGTAAAAGGACGGTCTTGTTCATATTTTAGCACAACGTGAGAACCGGGGATATTTTTAGTATGAAACCACAAATCTTTATTTTGCGCCATTTTATTCGTTAAATAATCGTTTTGACGGTTGTTTTTTCCGGCGTATAGAATGAAACCATCATCTGTTTGCAATTTAACAGGCATTGCCGGAGCGTCTTTTTTCTTTTTGCTGTCTTTTGGTCGGCGAATGTACCCCTGATCAGCCAATTCATCACCGATTTGCGATAAGGCGGCAGAGGATTCGGCTCGTTCTAAAGCCTCTTCAACACTTTCTAAGTACAGGAGCTCTTCTTCTGCTAAAGCAATTTGTTTTGTCAACTCCTCAGCAGCAGTTTTGGCTTTGTTATATTTTTTGTAATACCGTTGTGCGTTGCCGGAAGGTGTTAAAGTAGCATCTAAAGGAATGACCACCATTGGCATTTCTTCTTCAAAATAATTTTGCGTCCGTAAGCAATCCATACCTTTTTCCAGTTGATAAATGTTGGCAGTAATCAATTCGCCGTATTGACGCCATAACTCGCGTTTTTCCGTATCAGCAAGTTCAGTTTTTTGTAATTCCAGCTTTTTTGCACAACGCTCTATATGATTGGTAACCAACTTTGTCAGGTGAGCAGAACGGCGCACCATACGTTCTTTTTTATTACGCTCTTCATAAAAAGTTCCAATTAATTCCCCCATAGAATCCATTGTGTGCAATGTGGCACCGCTTCCATACTGTGTAATGGAAATGGCAGAGAATTCCATGAGTTTTTCAGTTTCGCTATCCGTTAAATAACAAGGCTCAGCGGTGTTGTGTTGAAACGGTTGCAGTAGTTTCTGCATTGTGGTGGCAATGTCTATCAGTTGACCATATGAAAGGGATTTGCATGGCGTATCTGTTTCTTTAAACACCCGATAAACAATTTCTCGGGCAATCAGAGGACTGATTCCCTGAAAACGAGCAAGAATGGCTTTATCTAATCGCTCATATTCTTCTGTGTCGGATAAGGCATTGATATATCCTTCCAGTCCACAGGAAAGAGGATCTATCTTATCCTGCGCCGGTGGCATTTCGTACGGTAATCCCGGCAAAATCTGTCGTTTGGAGCTGACAGAGAAGTCAATTCGTTTAATGCTGTCTGCCACACGACCGTTCTCATCGGTTAAAATAATATTGGAATGACGACCCATAATTTCGACGATTAAGGATTTTTGAACCACATCACCCAGTTCATTTCTTGTTTCCAAATCGAAGGAGAGCATTCGTTCCAACCCCGGCTGACGTACCGAGACAAGGTGAGAAGAGGTTAAATGCTTTCTGAGAAGCATACAAAACATTGGTGCAACCATTGGGTTTTCCTTGCCGGATTCAGAGAGAGCAATCCGGGGAATGGCTGCATTGGCTGAAAGAGTTACTTTAAAGGTGCCGGCAGGACCATGGAAATGCAAAAGCAGTTCATCGGTTTCCGGTTGGTATATTTTATCTAGCCTTGCACCGGCAAGCTTTTCGTTCAGTTCTTGCGCTAAGGCGCGGATTACAAGTCCGTCAAAAGCCATGGGAATCATCCTTTCCTGAACCGTCAGGGTTTAGTATTTCAATTATTTCGGTTTTTGGAGCAATCTTTTTGTCAAGAAGGTGAATCAACAGCATGCTACCAACCAGACATAAAAGGGAAACAACGATAGCAAGACCGGTGTTTTGGGCGACACTGTAGGTTATACCGTAACCTGTGAAAAAGAAAAAAATAGGAAGCAAATAAACAAAGAAGCTACCCAACAGTACAGCGGAAGTTGGAGCAGAAAGGAGAACCCGGTCGCCGACTTCAGCACCGATGGCGTTCTCTAACCATACATTGTGACCTTTCGACTGACATCCGCCGGAGCAGGAAGCGCAGTGTTCCCCGCAGGCAGAGGCTCTGGGAACAGCTACCAAGGCTTTATTCTGTTCTGTTTTTATAACTGTACCTTTTTGATTCATTCTTTTCTCCTCACAACATTTCTGCCATTTTAATGAGTTTTTGTAAACGGCGATTCACGCCGGATTTGCTGATGGGTTCTTTCAACATAGATGCCAGTTCAATTAAACTGGCTTCCGGATTTTCAACGCGCAACTCAGCTAATTCAATCAGTTCGTCCGATAAATCTGCAGCAATGGGGGCGGCCATCACTTTTTTGATTGCCTGAATCTGTAAAGCGGCAGAGTTGGCTATTTTAGACAGATTGGCAGTTTCGCAGTTCACCCGTCGGTTCACCTGGTTTTTCATATCCTTTTCGACCTTGATATGATATAAGTTCAACGCTGAGTCCGTGGCACCTAAAGCAGCTAATGTATCAGCAATTTCTTCGCTGTCTTTCATATAAATTACATAATTTGATTTGCGGATGACCGACCGTGCAGACAGTTGTTCATCTTCAAATAAGTGCAGAAGATCCTGTGCTAAATCGCGATAGTGGGTTTCAATTTCCAGATGATAGCTTTTTTGCGGTGCACTGGCAGAACCGGCACCTAAAAAAGCACCCCGTAAAAAAGCACGACGACAGCAGGATTCGCCTGTTACAAAAGGGTCGGCAGAAAACTTTGCACGACCGTCACGCCAGAATCCCAATGCTTTCATAATATGGACAAAATTATCGTGCTCATACAGATGGATGGTATGGATATATCCTTCGTTCTTTTTTTCCACAGCCATCCGTTTAGGATGAACGGAAAATAACCCGGAGAGGAGAGTAAATGCCCGTTTGGCAACGTGAGCGTTTTCTGTCCGAAGACGCACACCGCCACCGTCTGATTCAGCGATTAATGTGCCGGATAGTGCCAAGAGACCTGCCAGTTCTGCCCGCTGACAGCAGGTGTTTTCCAGTGGCAGATTGCACAGTTCCTGTTTAATTTCACTTGAAAAGGACATAGCGACTCCTTTCTGTTATTTAGCTTCAAACCAGCTGGCACCTGCGTGCATATCCACAGCAAGAGGCACCTGCATAATGAATGCCTGTTCCATTTCTTCTTTTAAAATCCGTCCGGCTTGTTCCTGTTCTTCTAAGGGTGCTTCCACGATCAGTTCGTCGTGTACCTGCAGAATCAAGCGAGCGCGAAGACCTTCTTTTTCTAAACGGTTATACACTTTGACCATAGCCAGTTTAATAATATCGGCGGCGGTTCCCTGAATCGGTGTGTTTAAGGCTGCCCGTTCACCAAAGGCTCGTAACTGGAAGTTAGAGGCAGAAAGCTCCGGCAACGCACGGCGGCGACCGAAAAGGGTGGTGACATAGCCGTTTTCTTTGGCTTTTTCAACAACGTTTTTCATATATTCACGCACGCTGGGAAAAGAACCTAAATAATCTTCAATATAAGCTTTTGCTTCCCGCATGGAAATTTGTAAATCCTGCGCCAGAGAAAATTCGCCCTT
>SVJT01000091.1 GCA_015068865.1 Oscillospiraceae bacterium
CTCCAGTCCGGGTATCAGCTTAAAAGCTGAGGCAATTTCTTATATTGCCGGTGCTGATTTACCCGCAGTGGTGGTTAACATTGTACGTGCGGGCCCGGGTTTAGGCGGCATCCAGCCGGCGCAGTCTGACTATAATCAGGCAACCAAGGGGCTTGGTCATGGCGATTACAGAATGATTGTGTTAGCACCCAGTTCTGTACAGGAAATCATTAATCTGACAGCAGAAGCTTTTGATCTGGCTGACTATTACAGAATGCCGGTTATGATTATGGGTGACGGTATGCTGGGTCAGATGATGGAACCCGTAACCTTTGAATTGCCCGAAGGCAGAAAACTGCCCGAAAAAACTTGGGCTACCAACGGTACCGGTATGAATCGTGAACATAACGTTGTTAACTCCTTATATATCCAGCCGGATGTTCTGGAGAAAATTGTACTGGAACGCAGCAAGAAATATGACCATATTGAGGCAACTGAAGCAAAGGCTGAAACCTATTTGATGGAAGATGCTGAATATATGATTACGGCATACGGCTCAACTGCCCGTATTGCTAAGAATGCTATTGATGAACTGCGTGAGCAGGGCATTAAAGTCGGTCTTGTTCGTCCGATTACGCTATGGCCCTTCCCGAAGGATACATACAAGCAGTATGTCGGTCAGGTAAAGGCTATTTTAAGTGTAGAGATGAGTTTAGGTCAGATGATTGATGATGTTAAACTGGCTGTTGAATCTAAGATTCCGGTTGATTTTTATGGTCGTACCGGTGGTAATATTCCGTATCCGGAAGAAATTGTTACCAAAATGAAAGAAATCGTGGGAGGTATTAAATAATGAATCAGGTATTTAAAAAGCCGCACGCTCTCTGTGATGTGCCCCTGCATTATTGCCCCGGTTGTACCCACGGTATCGTGCATAGATTAGTAGCAGAAGTTATTGATGAATTGGGCATTGAAGGTAAAACCATTGGTGTTGCACCGGTTGGTTGCTCTGTTTTTGCCTATGATTATTTTAACTGCGATATGGTTGAAGCAGCTCACGGTCGTGCACCGGCTGTTGCTACCGGTATTAAACGTACCAATTTAGACAACGTTGTCTTCACTTATCAGGGTGACGGCGACTTGGCAGCCATTGGTACTGCAGAAACTGTTCATGCTGCAGCTCGTGGCGAGAATATCACCATTATTTTTATTAACAATGCCATTTATGGTATGACTGGCGGTCAGATGGCTCCTACCACCTTGCCCGGTCAGGTGACACAAACCTCTCCTTACGGCAGAAACACAGAAACGCAGGGTCATCCCATTCGTGTAAGTGAAATGCTTGCAACTTTGGACGGTCCGGCTTACATCGAGCGTGTTGCTATGGATTCTGTAAAACACATCAATCAGGCGAAGAAAGCCATTAAAAAGGCTTTTACTTGTCAGATTGAAAAGAAGGGATTTTCTTTAATCGAAGTATTATCCACTTGTCCGACCAACTGGGGATTATCTCCTCAGGAAGCAATTAAATGGTTGCAGGATAATATGATTCCTCATTATCCCTTGGGTGTTTATTGCGATAAAATGTAAGTTTAGTTGCATTATGCGGACTGTTACTGACTGATGTTTTTGGTCAGTACAGTCCGTTTTTATCTAAAGGCGGAGATAAAATGATTATTACAAAAATTGAACCGCAAAAAAAACATAAAAATAGGAGTTCTGTGTTCATTGACGGGAACTTTGCCTTTGGCATTGATGATTTTGATTTACGCAGATTGCATCTTGCCGTGGGAAAAGTATTGTCCGATGAAGAGCTGACAGCGATTCGGCAGGATGTGTTGATACAGGAAACCAAACAGTATGCCTTAAAGCTGTTAGATCGACATTCGTATACCGAAAATGCTCTCATCCGCAAAATGAGAGAACGGGAATGTGATGAGAGCTCCATCCTTGCGACAATTTCATTTTTACAAGAATATGGCTATATTGATGACCGTGAATTTGCTCGTCGTTATATTTCTTCGGCATTGCGGACAGGGAAGAGCGGCATGCGAAAAATTAAATATGATTTGTCACTGAAGGGCATTAGTAAAGAGATTGTTGATGAGGTGGCTTTGGAATTTGATGAAGAAAATTCTGATTCAGAAACTGAGCAGGTTACGATTCTCTTAGAAAAAAAGATTAAGGGTGATTATTCCTTTCCTAATTTGATGAAAGCCAAGCGATATGCTTTTTCCCGTGGTTTTTCAGTTGATGCCATTGATTCAGCCATTCGCAAATTAAAATTGGATGAAGATGATTTTCCTGTTGAATAATATTTAATTTTCGTTTCATATGAAACAAAATCGAAAGGAGTGAGACAATGTCAATCGCATCTGTTATTATTAATAAGTCTGCAAGAGCTTTAGACCGTTTTTTTGACTATCTCATTCCGGAAAATTTAGAAGGAAAGATACAAATCGGAACAACAGTCAGTGTTCCTTTCGGCAAAGGAAATCAAATAACAGAGGCTTATGTTGTTGGTTTTCCGCAATCGGCTCAAGTTGAGAATCTAAAAGAAATTATTGATATTTTAGATCCCGTTCTGTTGTTTGATGAAAAACAGTTTGCCTTAATTGAATTTATGAAGCGTCGCTATTTTTCAACCTACTTAGCCGCCCTTAAAACGGTTGTACCTTATGGTCTTGGGTTGTCTGCAAAGCGAGTTTCAGATAAAGTTTTAAAAGGTTCAACTCTTGCTGTTTCTAACGCAGAGGCTTTTGATGCGTTGGAAGCCGCACGGGATAAAGCACCGGTTCAGGCCAGAATTATTGAGCTTTTAATGCAGAATGAATTCCTGGCAAATGCTGATATACAAATGATTTTAGGCTGCACAGCAGCTTCTATTAAAAGTTTGGAAAAAAAGGGTATTATTGAGCCCTATGATATAGAAATTTTTCGCAATCCGGTCGATTACAATCATATTGAAAAAACAACGCCATTATCTCCTACAAAGGCACAACAAGCTGCAATTAATCGAATTACCGAGACGATCAACGCCTTTAAAGTGTTCCTTCTCCACGGCGTAACAGGAAGCGGAAAAACAGAGGTGTTCCTTCAATGCATTGACACTGTATTGGAACTGGGAAAAACAGCTATTGTACTTGTGCCGGAAATATCGTTAACTCCACAGATGATTCAGCGCTTTGCAGGTCGATTTGGAAGCCGCATTGCAGTTTTACATTCTCATCTTTCTATGGGAGAACGGAACGATGAATATAAGCGAATCAGAAGTGGAGAAGCGCGTGTGGTGATTGGTGTTCGCTCAGCGGTTTTTGCACCTGTTGAGAATCTTGGCTTGATTGTTATGGATGAAGAGCACGAAAACTCTTATAAATCTCAAAATGCACCTGCATATCACGCCCGGGAAATTGCTGCAGTTCGTGCAAAACAGAATAATATACCATTGGTGTTGGCTTCTGCCACACCTTCTGTTGAGAGCTATTATAAAGCCCTTTCCGGTAAATATGAGCTGATTACTCTTAAAAAACGTGCGAAAGAAGAAGCCAACTTGCCCAATGTTTCCGTTGTCGATATGCGACTGGAATTGATGGATGGGAATCGGTCACTGTTTTCAAGACAACTCCTTGAAGAAATTCAGGTGAATCTGAACGAAAAACATCAAACCATTCTGTTTTTGAATCGCAGAGGTTTTTCTACTTTTATTTCTTGTCGAAGTTGCGGTTATGTGGTTAAATGTCCTCGCTGCAATATTGCGATGACATATCATAAGAATAAGGACTTTTTAACCTGCCATTACTGCGGGTATACACAACGCTCGCTAACAACTTGTCCGGATTGTAACAGTCAGTATATTAAACACTTTGGCACAGGTACGCAAAAGGTTGAAGAAGAGCTGAAGACCCTGTTTCCTGAAGCAAAAATATTGAGAATGGATATGGATACAGTTTCAGCAAAAAACTCTCACCAACAAATATTAGAGCAGTTTGAAAAGGATAAAATTGATATTTTAATCGGTACACAAATGGTTACCAAAGGATTGGACTTTGAAAATGTTACTCTGGTTGGTGTGTTGGCAGCTGATATGATGCTGAATCTTGACGATTATCGTGCGAACGAGAAAACCTTTGATTTAATAACGCAGGTTTGCGGTCGTGCCGGGCGCGGCGTACATGCCGGAAGAGCCATTATTCAAAGCTACGCACCTGAAAATTCAGTATTATCCTTAGCTAAGGCACAGAATTATGAAGCCTTCTACGAGGAAGAAATTCAGCTTCGAAAAGGACTTGTATATCCACCATATTGTGACCTTTTAGCGGTTATGTTTTCGTCTTATAACGATGCAGCAGCAACCAATTGTGCCAAACGAATGGCTGAGCGTATTAAAAAGGATTTAATCGGGACAGTGCCGATTGAGATATTGGGTCCCAGCCCTTGTAGCTTTTATAAAATTAATAATAAATACAGAAAACGTATCTTGATAAAATGCAAATTAAATGATACAATAATGAACGTGCTCTCATCTTGTGTTTCTGAGCATTATAAAACCAAAGAGAGTCAGTTTGTCAATGTTTCGGTTGAGACAAATCCCGTGCATATTTTATGATAAGAAAGGACTAAGAATTATGGCATTGCGTAATGTTTTAATTGTTGAAAATGAAGAAGACCGTCTGCGGAAAAAATCCCGTGAAATTACTGAAATTGATGATAAAATCAAAACACTGGCAGCAGATATGTTAGAAACTATGCAGGAAAAGAATGGCGTTGGATTAGCTGCGCCTCAGGTTGGCGTATTAAAACGCATCATTGTAATTGATGTGGGTGAAGGCCCGATTACTTTGATTAATCCTGTCGTTGCATATCAAAAAGGTGCCATTAGAGAAATGGAAGGTTGTTTATCGGTTCCCGGTGTTTGGGGAATTGTAGAGCGTCCGGAACAGGTGATTGTTCGTGGAATGAATCTTGATGGTGAAACCGTTGAATATAAAGCGGATGGGTTGCTCGCCAGAGCTTTTTGCCATGAAATTGACCATTTAAACGGCACATTATATACTGATAAAGTGATTGAATATGTGAATCCGGAAAATGTCGTTGAGGAGGCATAATCACAATGAGAATCGTTTTTATGGGAACGCCTGACTTTTCTATTCCTTGTTTAGAAGGGTTAATCGAAGCCGGTCATGAAGTGGCTTTAGTGGTCACACAAGCAGATAAGCCGAAGGGCAGAGGTCATAAATTAACGCCTCCGCCGGTTAAAGAATGTGCTGTTGCACATAACATTCCGGTATTTCAGCCTGAAAAAATGAAAGATGACCATAGTTTTGAAACACTAAAGAATGTCAATGCAGATTTGTTTGTTGTGGTTGCATATGGTAAAATTTTACCTGAACGTATTCTGAATTTGCCTGAACACGGTTGCATTAATGTTCATGCTTCGTTATTACCTAAATACCGTGGTGCTGCGCCGATTCAATGGAGCATCATTAATGGTGAAACAAAAACTGGCGTAACCACAATGCAGATGGATGTTGGACTTGATACCGGTGATATGTTACTTAAAAAAGAAGTAGAAATAACGGATACAGATACAGGAGAAACACTCCATGACAAATTGAGTCTGGCCGGCAGAGAAGTTTTATTAGATACCATAAAAGCCTTGGAAGAAGGTCGCTTAAAACCGGAAAAACAAGATGATGCTGATTCTTGTTATGCACCTATGATTCATAAAGACACAGCTAAAATTGATTTTTCAAAATCAGCAGAAGAAATTTGCTGTTTAGTCCGTGGTATGAATTCATATCCTTACGCACACACACAATATGAAGGAAAACTGATGAAGATTGCCACTGCTTTTGCTGAAAAGGATAGTAGCTTGTCAGGTGAAGCAGGGGAAATACTAACTGTAAAGGATGAATACTTTACAGTTAAATGTGGCTCTGGTGCGCTTAAAATCACCGAAATTCAGATGGAAGGCAAAAGGAAAATGTCTGTTAAAGACTATGTAAAGGGCAACAACTTTACGGTTGGAACTGTTTTAAAATAAGTGACAGGGGAGAGCGGAACATGAAACTGATTTCTTGGAATGTTAACGGTTTGCGAGCTTGTTTAGAAAAAGGTTTTTTAGACTTTTTTCAGCAGGAGCAAGCTGATATTTTCTGTGTCCAGGAAACAAAGATGCAGGAAGGTCAGGCTGTAATACAGCTGGATGGATATACTCAGTATTGGAACAGTGCTGAAAAGAAAGGATATTCAGGTACAGCTGTTTTCACACGAATTAAACCGTTATCTGTTCAGTATGACATCGGCATTGAAATTCATAGTCATGAAGGACGTACAATTACATTAGAATTTGATGATTTTTATTTGGTTAATTGCTATACGCCCAATGCACAAGATGGTTTAAAACGTCTTGATTATCGTATGGAATGGGAAAACGACTTTAGAAATTTTTTATTAGGTTTGGCTAAAACCAAACCGGTTATTCTATGTGGCGATTTAAATGTGGCACATAATGAAATAGATTTAAAAAATCCGAAAACCAATCACAAAAATGCTGGGTTTTCGGATGAAGAACGAGGTAAAATGACAGAATTATTGGCTTCTGGTTTTACAGATTCCTTTCGATATTTATATCCTGATAAAGAAGGCATTTACAGCTGGTGGTCATACCGTTTTCAGGCACGAGCTAAAAATGCCGGATGGCGCATTGATTATTTTATTGTATCTGATTCTTTACGGGATAAAATTGAAGAAGATCGGAAG
>SVJT01000092.1 GCA_015068865.1 Oscillospiraceae bacterium
GCTGCCGCTACCGGCGTTCCCTGCAAAAACACTTTGAAAATGGCGGATGATGACGGTCTCATTACCGACACGCCTGACCGCAGCCATCTGTTTGAAATTCAAACACCTCAGGGTTTTTCAAAAGAACTCATCACAAAAGCCCATTCATACGCTTTAGAAAACCATATTGCAGGCACTGACGACTGCTACCTGGTTGAGCAACTGGGGCATCGTGTCAAAATTGTGGATGGGGACTATAAAAACATCAAAATAACCACACCGGAAGATTTATTGCTGGCTGAACTTTTCAGTCGTGCTTAAGGAGCGAGAAAAATGATAACGGATATTCGAATTGGTCACGGCTACGATGTGCATCGTTTTACGGAGGGGAGACCTCTGATGTTAGGCGGCGTTTCTGTCCCCCATGATAAAGGTCTTTTAGGTCATTCTGATGCTGACGTACTGCTCCACGCTTTAATGGACGCTATGCTGGGTGCCCTGGCATTAGGCGACATTGGAAAGCATTTCCCCGATACTGACGAAGCCTACCGTGGTGCTAACAGTTTGACCTTATTGAAGCACGTAAATGATTTAATCAAAAAAAATGGTTTTTGTCTGCACAATGCCGATGTCACCGTTATTGCTCAGGAGCCAAAACTGGCACCGCATATTGAGTCGATGCGTAAGACAATTGCCGAGGCATTAAACTGCCCTGTTGGTGCCATTTCTGTCAAGGCAACCACCACAGAAAAACTCGGCTTTGAAGGTCGTCGTGAGGGCATCAGCTGCCATGCGGTTTGCATTGTGAAAAATTTATCTTAGTTATTGCTATTTGTGTAATTATTTGTTATAATAATATAGATATAATAAACTAGGAGGTATGTCTTAGTGTTCAGCCGTATGAGAAGTGACATAAAAGCCATTAAAGAACGTGACCCGGCCGCCAGAAGCTCTTTTGAAGTTTTTTTTATGTATTCCGGTTTTCACGCTGTCTGTTGGCATCGTGTTGCTCATTGGCTGTATAAAAGACATTGCTTCGGTTTAGCGCGTTTCATTTCACAAAGCAGTCGTTTCTGGACAGGCATAGAAATCCACCCCGGTGCAACCATCGGTCGTGGACTATTCATTGACCACGGCATGGGGGTTGTCATTGGTGAAACTACTGAAATTGGTGATAACTGTACTATTTATCAGGGGGTTACCTTGGGCGGTACCGGTAAAGAAACCGGCAAACGCCACCCAACTTTAGGAAACAATGTAATGGTTGGCAGCGGTGCCAAAATTTTAGGTCCCTTCACCGTTGGTGACAATTCCAAAATTGCCGCCGGTGCCGTTGTTTTAAACGAGGTGCCACCTAATTCCACCTGTGTGGGTGTTCCTGCCAGAATTGTGAAAATTAATGATAAAAAGGTCAGCGATTTAGACCAGATACATATTCCCGACCCGGTTTCTCAGGAACTTTGCCGACTGCAAGCGCAACTGCAACGGCTTGAGAAAAAAATTGAGAAACTAAATAACGAAGAATAAATTTCATATAAGGATGGTTTTATACATGAAACTTTACAACACAATGACCCGCAAAAAAGAAGAGTTTATCCCCTTGGTGCCCGGCGAAGTAAAAATGTACTCCTGCGGACCGACGGTGTATAACTATTTCCATATCGGCAACGCGCGCCCCTTTATTATTTTTGATACCCTGCGCCGTTATTTTGAATATCGCGGCTATAACGTTAAGTTTGTCCAGAACTTTACGGATATTGATGATAAAATGATTAAAAACGCCAATGAACAGGGCGTAACTGTCCGTGAATTAGCCGACCGTTTTATCGAAGAATATTTTACCGACGCGAAAGGTCTCTCCATCCGCGAAGCTACTGTGCACCCCCGTGCAACAGAAAACATTGACGCTATTATCGAAACCATCAAAAGCCTGATTGATAAAGGCTATGCTTATGAAGCAGAAGGTGACGTTTATTTTGAAACCCAACGGTTCTCAGAATACGGTAAATTGTCCGGTCAGCCTTTAGAAGATTTAGCTGCCGGTGCACGTATTGGTGTGGATGAACGCAAACGTAACCCTATGGACTTTGCTCTGTGGAAAAACAAAAAAGAAGGGGAACCAGCCTGGGAAAGCCCCTGGGGCGAAGGTCGTCCCGGTTGGCATATTGAATGTTCCGCTATGGTTAACCGCTATTTAGGAGAAACCATCGATATTCACTCCGGCGGTCAGGACCTGATTTTTCCTCACCATGAAAACGAAATTGCTCAAAGCGAATGTGCAAACGGCAAACCCTTTGCACGTTATTGGATGCACAACGGCTATATCAACGTTAACAACGAAAAAATGGCAAAATCCAAGGGCAATTTCTTTACCGTTCGTGATGTTGCTAAAAAATATGACTATGAAGTTATCCGTTTCTTTATGCTGTCTGCTCACTATCGCAGTGCCATCAACTTCTCCGATGAACTGTTAAAGCAGTCTGAAACCGGCTTAGAGCGTTTATATACCTGTCTTTATAACCTGGAGTTTTTACAGGCCAAAGCACAGAAGAAGGCACTTTCTGAAGCTGATGAAGATATTTTAAAACAGCTTGACGGATTCTCTGAACAGTTCTGCACAGCTATGGATGATGACTTAAACACAGCAGATGCCATCTCTGCTCTGTTTGACCTGGCTCGTTTCTTGAACTCTAACATCACAGCAGAAAGTCCTTTGGCTCTCTTCGAAGCCGCCATCGCTAAGCTTCGCGAATTAGGCGGCGTGCTGGGAATTTTATACAAGGAACAGGAAGATTCCGTCAGCGACGAAGTGAAAGCTTTATTGGAAAAACGCAAAGAAGCACGTCAGAACAAAGACTGGGCGCTTTCTGACAAACTTCGTGATGAATTGAAAGCCTTAGGTGTTGAAGTATTGGATACGCGTCAGGGTATGAAACTGAATATTACAAAGAGGTAAGGGTATGGATACTACATTTCCTCCTTGCCTTACTCCACAACAAGCCAGAGGATATTCCCCTCTGGCCTTGGCATTTATTGGCGATGCTGTGTATGAAGAATTTATCCGTGCAAAAATTTTGCTACGCGCTAATATGTCTGCCAATAAATTGCACAGAGAAGCTGTTAAGTTTGTAAAAGCCTCTGCACAGAGTTCTGCCATGAAGGCACTTATGCCCCTCTTAACCGAAGAGGAAGAAGAGATTTTCAAACGTGGTCGGAATGCACACTCTGCCTCTGTTCCTAAAAATGCAGATGTAACCGAATATCGTGCCGCCACAGGATTTGAAGCTCTCATTGGTTATTTATATTTAACTGCCCGGCAAGAACGTTTACAGGAAGTTATGTTAAAAGCTTTTGAAGCAATTGTAGAAAACAAATAACAGAAGGGAAGAAACCAATGAATCCTCCTTCCGTAAAAGACATCGCAAAAAAATGGTATACTCTTCTCCCTTTTTCCAAAGAATACAATCAGGCCTTTGATGAAATTCTTGAAAAAATCCCGGAGACTCAAGCTTGTTCTTTGGAAGAATATGATTGGAGCATTCACGAAACAGATCAATACAGGAACCTTGTGATGGTTTTATTCTTTTTAGAAGAATTAAAAAGTCGTTATGATGCAAAAGGTATTGCAGAAGATATTTTTTGGGAAACAGCAAAGGAAATAACGGTATATGCAAGACGCTGTAAAGAAGCCACCGGTTCCATCGGCATTCAGCGTTTGCCTATGAGTCTCCGTATTCTTACCATGCACTTGTTCCGCATTGGTCGTCTGCAGTTTTGCATGGAGCCAATGCCTGCAGATATTCCTGAAAAAGACTTACACATTGGCGATGCTGTATTGGATTTACACATTACAGAAGACGGCACATTAGATATAAACGCCTGCAAAGAAAGTGTTGCTATGGCGGAAGATTTTTTTGCAAAATATTTCCCCGATTTTACCTATCAATATTATACTTGTAATTCCTGGCTGATGGATGAAGGACTTGCACAATTTCTTCCCGAAAACTCCAACATTATAAAATTTCAAAAACTCTTTGAAATATATAACAAGCGAGCGTATGACAGCATTCTGCACTTCATGTTTAAATATGGCTTGTCAGACCGAGAAGAAATCAGGGACATCCCCGCTTCCACATTATTTTCTAAAAAAATTAAAGAATATGCACTGGCAGGCGGTACTTTTTATATTGCCTGCGGTGTCCGTGATAAAAACTGCGATACATGGTAATTGGTTGATTGCAAGACAAAAAAATCACTCTTTTTACATATTTTTATAAATTTGGAGTGATTTTTTTGAAAAAACTATTGGGATTTTTGAAAATTTATGGTATAATGTTCATTGGAGCTTGTTCAGCTGCTTTAGGGGTTAGCCTTTTCTTGGCCCCTGCTAACATTGTATCCGGTGGCCTTTCAGGCATCGGGATATTGGTACACCGCTTCACCGGCTTTCCGGTAGGTACCTTAATTTTACTGCTAAATATCCCTTTATTTTTAATTGGTTTTAAATATTTAGGAAACGGTTTTCTCCTTCGTTCTGTTTTCGGTGCGTTTGTTTTTTCTTTATTAATAGACATTGCTGCCTGGCTATCTCCTATCACCGAAAACGTTATGCTTTGCGCCATTTTCGGTGGTGCACTGTTAGGCATAGGTATGGGTATCATCTTTTTATATGGTGCCACCACCGGCGGAACAGATATTATCGCCCAGCTTTTGTACAAGCTTTGTCGTCACATCGACGTGGGCAAGTGGCTCTTGATCGTGGATGGTTTCATTATTCTCTTATCCGGTATTTTGACCGGCAACTGGGAAAATTGCCTGTACGGTATTATCAGTGCCGTCATTAACGGCATTTTGGTAGATATGATGATTCAGGGTGCAAATTTTGCTAAAACTGTCTATATCATTTCAAGAAAGCCAATGGAAACTGCAGAAGAAATTCTATCAGCTTTAGGTCGCGGTGTCACCGGACTCTACTGCAAGAAAATGTATACTAAAACTGAGGGAATCATGCTTTTGTGCGTGATCAAAAAACACGAGATTCCCAAACTTGAACAAATCGTGCTCCGGCACGACCCTAATTCGTTTATTATCTTTTCCGGTGCCCGTTCGGTCTCCGGCGAGGGTTTTAAAATTTATCCCATACATTAAAATTTGAAAGGGGCGAAAAAAAGTGGATAAAAAAAGAGTCAAAGAGCTGAAGATCATTGCTAACAAGATCAGAAAGAATGCTCTTACGGCTGTATACAGCGCCTCCTCCGGTCATCCGGGAGGTTCATTATCCATCGCGGACGTGTTGTCCGTATTGTACTTTGAAGTTATGAACATCGATCCGAAGGATCCTAAGTGTCCTGACCGTGACCGTTTTGTATTGTCAAAAGGTCATTGTTCTCCGGCACTTTACGGTACTTTGGCAGAACGCGGTTTCTTCCCTGTTGAAGATATCGCAACCTTCCGTAAGGCTGATAGCTATCTGCAGGGTCATCCCGATATGAAGGGTGTTCCCGGTGTAGATATGTCTACCGGTTCTTTGGGTCAGGGTATCTGCGCTGCTAATGGTATGGCTCTGGCAGGTAAAATCGATAATAAGGATTACCGTGTATACTCCATTTTAGGTGACGGTGAGTTGGAAGAAGGTCAGGTTTGGGAAGCTGCTATGTTTGCTGCTCACTACAAACTGGACAACTTAACTGCCATTGTTGACTTTAATGGTCTGCAGATTGACGGTGACATTTCTAAGGTTATGTCTCCTCTGCCTATCGATGAAAAGTTTAAAGCATTCAACTGGCACGTAATCGTGACCGATGCACACGATCCTGAAAAGCTTTTAGATGCTATCAACGAAGCTAAAACCGTTAAGGGTAAGCCGACTGTTATCATTATGAAGAGCATTAAAGGCAAGGGCGTTTCCTTCATGGAAAATCAGGCTGGCTGGCATGGCTCTGCTCCTAACGAAGAGCAGTATAACCAGGCAATCGCTGAGCTCGATGCACAAATCAAAGAACTGGAGGTAGAAGCATAATGGGTAAAATTGCAACCAGAGAAGCTTACGGTTTGGCTTTGGCTGAATTCGGCGAAAAATACGATCTGATTGTATTGGATGCTGACCTCTCCAAATCAACCAAAACTGATACATTTAAAAAGAAATTCCCCGAACGTTTCTTCAATGCCGGTATTGCTGAAGCCAGCATGATGACAACTGCAGCCGGTCTTGCTGCTTGCGGTAAAACCGTTTTTGCAAGCTCTTTTGCTATGTTTGCAGCAGGTCGTGCTTTTGAGCAAATCAGAAACTCCATCGGCTATCCTAATTTAAACGTTAAAATCGGTGCTACCCATGCCGGTATCTCCGTTGGCGAAGACGGTGCCAGCCACCAGTGCTTAGAGGATATCGGTATTATGCGTACCATTCCTAACATGACCATCATCAACCCGGCTGATGCTACCGAATCCATTTTAGCTGTTGAAGCTGCTATCAAACATCAAGGTCCCGTTTACCTCCGTTTTGGTCGTTTAGCTGTTCCCGAACTGTTCGACAGAGCTACATATAAGTTTGAACTGGGTAAAGGTGTTGAATTAGAAGCCGGTACCGATGCGACCATCGTTGCAACCGGTCTCATGGTTCCCGAAGCTTTAGAAGCTAAGAAAATCTTAGCTGAAGAGGGCATCAACGCTCGCGTTATCAACATCCACACCATTAAGCCCATTGATAAGG
>SVJT01000093.1 GCA_015068865.1 Oscillospiraceae bacterium
GCAACTTCCATGAAAAGCAAATGCCGGAAGAACTGTGGTTTACCAATGTGGATGAAGGGCTGATGGTCGGCGAAAAAACCACGTCGATTACGGATGTGTGCTTATATGTTCCCCGTGGCAAAGGCAGCTTCCCTTCTGTTTTGTTAATGCTGGGTATTCCGGCTGTGGTTGCCGGTGTTCCCAAAATTTGTGTGGTTACACCGCCTAATGAAGAAGGAAACTGCGACGATGCCCTCTTAGCCGCTGCTAAAATTATCGGTATTACTGATATTTATAAAGTTGGCGGTATTCAGGCAGTGGCTGCTGTTGCTTATGGCACAGAAACCATTCCCAAATGCCATAAAATTATTGGTCCCGGTAACTCCTACGCAACTGCCGCTAAACGTGTTCTGGCAGGACAAATCGACAGTGGTCTGCCTGCCGGTCCCAGCGAAGTGATTATTTTAGCCGATGAATTTGCTGATCCCGAAAAAGCTGCTTTAGACGTGATGATTGAGGCTGAACACGGCCCTGACTCTGCAGCCTTATTGGTTACTCATTCCCGTGAACTGGTAGAAAAAGTGTTACCGATCATTGAACGCCAGTTGCCCAAGCTTTCTGAAAAACGCCGCAGCTTCATTAACACCAACTTTGAAACCTATGGTGGTGTAATTTTAACCGAAAGCTTAGAAGAATCCATTGATTTTGTGAATGAATACGCTCCTGAACATATGGAGGTTATGACCAAGAACCCCTTTGCCGTTTTAGAAAAGATTAAGAATGCCGGCGAAATTTTGTTGGGTGATTACACGCCCGTAACCCTGTGTAACTTTGTGTTGGGTCCCAATGCCATTCTGCCCACCGGCGGTTTTGCCAAGACCTATTCCTCTGTTTCCGTTATGGACTTCTTAAAGCGTTCCTCTGTTGGTTATGCAAGTCGCGAAGGCTTTATGCGTATTCGTGAGCACGCTTCCCGTTTTGCCCGTGTTGAAGGCTTTGACGCTCACGCTTTAGCGGTAGAAGAAAGGAGCACCGAAGAATGAAAGAAACTGTGTTAGTCACAAGAAAAACTTCTGAGTCTGTTATGACTGTCAAGCTGGATGCCACCGGTTTAGCACCGGATTACCGTAAAAAAATCAAAACCCACGCACCTTTCTTTTCACATATGTTAGAGCACATTGCCTGGCGTAGTGGCGTGACCATTGAAACCAACTTTACTTTAGACGAGTTTTATTTAAATCACGTTATTTATGAAGATTTAGGCATTACCTTTGGTAAGGCAATTCGTTCTTATATCTGGGAAAACAAAGCAGAAGGTGCCACCGGCTACGGTGATGCGGTAGGCATCATTGACGAAGCTAAAGCCACCTGTGCCATCAGCTTTGAAGAACGCGCTTATTGCGACATTAATTACGATGCCATTACCCTCCCCGTTGAAACTGAAGGCGTTTTAAGCGAAGATTTAATCACTTTCTTAGAAGGTGTTTGTCAGGGTGCAATGTGCACACTGCACATTGATATTGTAAAAGGCAAAAATGGCCACCACATTTGGGAGGCTGTCTTCCGTGCTTTAGGCATTGCTTTAGGTCGCGCTTTTTATTTAGACCCGGCACGCAAAAACCTTTCCGCCGGTGTGGCAGGCACTGTAACCTTTACTATTGAATAATAAGGAGTATTCCCTTGAATAAACTGCATTCCCTTTTAGACCGTTATGATACGGTTTTATTGGATATGGACGGTGTGGTAACCAGCGAATCCGTTTACTGGAACGCTGCTGCTTTAACCGTTTACGAATTATTAAACAGCAAGCTGTATTTTGGCGATAAAGACATTGATCCTGTTCGTTTAACAGCCCAAGTCTTGGATATCCGCAAAGAAATTTTTCTGGATGATGCGGTCATCAAAATGGTAAAAAGCCGTGGCGTGAATAATAACTGGGACTTAGCCTGGCTGGTCGCCGGTGGTGCTTTGGTTTTAAAAACGCAGGACTATCAAACAATTTTCGACTGGCTGTGTACCCTGCCGGATACTGCCGCCGGTTTATATGCTGCTTTGTCTGAGGCTCTCTGTGAAAAAGCAGGGATGACCAAAGAAGAAGCAACCCACCCTAACGGCTTCTGGCTTACGGTGCAATATGTTTTTCAGGAATGGTTTTTAGGTAGCGAGCTTTGCCCGAAGTATTGGTCAGGCAAGGTAAGCCAATCCGGCAAACCGGGACTTACCTACGGCGAAGAGCCCATTGTGGATAAAGACAGGTTATTGACTTTATTTTCTTTAATCAGTCAGTCTAAACGATTGGGCATTGGTACCGGTCGACCCTGTGTGGAGGCTATCACACCGTTGACCCGTTGGGGTGCCATTGACTACATTGACAAAGATACCATCATCACCTATCAGGATGTGCACGAAGCTCAAAATGCTTTGCAAAAAACAAATCCGGGGCTGTCCTTAACCAAACCCCACCCTTATGTTTTCCTGCGGGGCGTGTTTCAGAACAACCTGTCTGATGAGGAGTTAATTGCCGGCAACTACGGCAAAGAAGTCTGCCAAAAAACTTTGGTGGTTGGTGATGCTTTGTGCGACCTGTTTGCTGCCAAAGCCGCCGGATGTGACTTTGCCGCTGTGCTCACAGGCATCGACGGTGAATCTGCCCGGTCTTATTTTGAAGCAGAAAAAGCAGACTACATTCTGCATAACATTTTAGACCTTTTGGAATCTTAATCAGTAAGTAATTATATACTTAAATATTTTATTATACAGTAGGAGGAATTTAACATGGCAAATCAAGTAACAAAAGACACCATCATTATTGATGTGTTAAGAATGAACGAAGGTACCGCAAAATTCTTTTTTGAAATTGGTATGCACTGCTTAGGCTGTCCTTCAGCCAGTGGCGAATCCATCGCTGAAGCTTGTGCCGTTCACGGCGAAGATGCCGATGCTTTGGTAGAACGTATCAACGCATTCTTGGCAGAAGCTGAATAATCATAAAAGAGCGGCAGGAAAAACCTGCCGCTCTTTTTGTCATTTAGGAGGACAATATGAACTATCGTTTAAAAATAGAAGGTATGCGTTGCGCTGCCTGTTCTGCCGCTGCTGAGCGCGCTTTAAAAGAAACCCCCGGTGTGACAGAGGTTTCGGTCAATCTGGCTCTGGCCACCGGTGAAATCAAAACCGAAGATAACTTCAATATCAAAACGGCACTTGTTGCTTTAGAGAAAATGGGATACCACGGTACCGTTATAAAAGATAATGAGAACACAGTGACTGCCACTCGAGATTATCATCCGGCAGAAGTGGCTATAGGCTTAATTTTTGGAGCATTGGTTATGTATATCGGCATGTCTCATATGCTACCCATCCCCCTGCCCCTGCCGGACTTCATCGATATGCACAAACACCCACTGGGATTTGCGCTGGCACAACTGATTCTATGCCTGCCTGTCTTGTTTGTCGGTCGTCGTTTTTTAATCAACGGTGTAAAACGGCTGATCACGTTGCACCCTAACATGGATTCTTTGGTAGCTTTAGGCACCGGCTCAGCATTTTGCTATAGCACCTATCACACCCTGCTGGTCTTTGGCGGTCAGCCAGATAAAGCTCACCATTTATATTTTGAGTCTGCTGCCGTGGTGTTATCACTTATATTATTAGGAAAATTCTTGGAAGAAAAAAGTAAAAACAAGGCCAAAGATGCCATTGCTTCTTTGGCAAAGCTCATTCCCCAAACCTGTACTGTATTGCGAAACGGTGAAAAAGTTACTGTGAACAGTGCCGATGTTATTATGGACGAAATCGTTCTCTGTGCCGCCGGTGAAAAAATTGCTGTAGACGGTATTGTATTAGAGGGCGAAGGTGATGTGGATGAATCTATGCTCACCGGTGAAAGTCTGCCCGTTTACAAAGAAGTCGGCAGTTCTGTATCCGGCGGAACTATTGTAAAAGACGGTTTCTTGAAAATCCGCACCACCGGCGCCGGCGGTGCCACCGCTGCAGCTCGTATTTTGCGACTTGTGGCAGAAGCACAGCAGAAAAAAGCTCCCATCTCACGTTTAGCCGATAAAATTTCTGCCGTTTTCGTGCCTGCTGTTTTGGGCATCGCTGTTCTTGCCGCCCTTGTTTGGGCAATTTTAGGTAAGGATGCCGGCTTTGTGTTGCAGATTTTCGTATCTGTTTTAGTGGTTGCCTGCCCCTGTTCTTTAGGTCTTGCCACCCCCATTGCCGTCATGGTGGCTTCCGGTCAGGGCGCTAAAATGGGTGTCTTGTTCCGGGGCGGGGATGTGCTGGAACATCTTGCTCACATCAATATGGCCCTGTTTGATAAAACCGGCACAATCACTGAAGCAAAACTTCAGGTATCCGCTGTTTTGTCAGTCGACAAACGCAACGAAACTGATTGGCTCTCCTTTGCTGCCGGCGCGGAGCACGGCAGCGTGCATCCTATTGCCAAAGCATTATTAGAGTATGCAACTGCAAAAAATATAACTGTCCCCATGCCGGAATCTGTTACAACATTAGCCGGCAAAGGTGTTCGCGCTACCATAGAAAACAACACAATTTTAGCAGGCACCTTGCGTTTTATGGAAGAAAATCAGATTGATCTTCAAGCGTTCCCACCCTTACCCGCCGGCATGGCGGCTGTATATGTAGCCATGAATAATAACCCTGTGGGGCTCATCGGTCTTTCCGATACCGTAAAATCAACCAGTAAAGAAGCCATCCGTCGTTTAACGGCTATGCACATTGAATCAGCCATGATTACCGGCGATAACGCTGCTGCTGCAAAACAAGCGGCAGAAGAAACCGGCATTACCAAGGTGCTTTCTGATGTATTACCCCACGAAAAAGCAGATGAGGTCAGCCGTTTAAAAGAAGCCGGCTACCGGACCGCTATGCTGGGTGACGGCATTAACGATGCACCGGCGCTGGCTACTGCCCACGTGGGTGTTTGCGTATTTGGCGGTACCGATGTTGCCGCCGAAACTGCCGGCGTTCTTTTAATGCGTAACGATTTATTGGCTTTTACGGACGGTGTCGCTCTTTCCCGTTTCGCTATGAGAATCATCCGCCAGAATCTTTTCTGGGCATTTATTTATAATACATTGGGGATTCCTCTGGCTGCCGGTGCCCTATCTGCATTCGGCATTTTACTCTCCCCTGCCTTAGCCGGCACTATGATGGCATTATCGTCTGTCTGCGTGGTAACAAACTCCTTACGAATTACAAGATTTTCAACAAAAAAAATGTTTAAAAATTAGTGATATTTTCCTTGTATTTTGGCAAAATTTTTGATATAATGTTAATTGGTGAAAATTCGGTTATTCAGAATGCATTTCTGGTTGAAAAAGCAATCAGAAATGCCCTTTTCTGCATAACCGCTGAATACTTTCTACAATCTTCATAGGAGGCTTAAGATGAGTACAAACAACAAGCTGGCTGATGTACAGACCCGTCGTGCTGCCATTTTAGAGGGCGGCGGAGCTGAAAAAACAGCCAAACAGCACGATGCCGGCAAATTAACGGCACGTGAAAGAATCAATTTACTCTTCGATGAAGGCAGCTTCGTTGAGTTGGACGCATTTGTTGGCACCGATGCTCCCTGCGACGGTGTGATTTGCGGCTATGGTACCGTAGATATGCGTCCCGTATTTGCTTATGCACAGGATTTCACCGTAATGGGTGGTTCCGTTGGTGCAATGCACGGCAAAAAAATCGCCAAAGTAATTGATATGGCTATTAAAACCGGCGCACCTGTTATCGGTATGTTGGATTCCGGCGGTGCCAGAATTCAGGAAGGCAGCGATGCCTTGGCCGGTATGGGCTTAATTATGCAGAAAACAGCTTTAGCATCCGGTGTTGTTCCCCAGATTGCAGCTGTTATGGGCCCCTGCGCAGGTGGTTCTGCTGCTGCAGCAGAGCTTTCCGATTTCATATTTATGACCGAAAAAGCAGCTACCTTATATCTCTCCGGTCCCTCTGTTATTAAAGGAACTACCGGTGAAGACTTAGATGCAAAAGCATTGGGCGGTGCTATGGCAAACGCTGAAGAAAACGGCAACTGCCACGTTGTTTGCGAAAATGATGAAAGTCTGCTGTTTGCTATCCGCAACCTGCTTTCTTATCTGCCTGCGAACAACTTAGAGGATGCACCCGCTTTTGACGGCGACGATATTAACCGTGTATCCCCTGCTTTAAACAGCATTATTCCCGATAACGATGCTGAAGGCTACGATGTTAAAACTGCCATCAGCGAAATTGCAGATGCCGGTTCTGTTTTTGAACTTCAGGCATTTTATGCTAAGAATATGGTCACAGCACTGGCACGTTTGAACGGCACAACCGTTGGTTTTGTAGCCAACCAGGCTGCTGAAGGCGGGCTGTTGGACTGTGCTGCTGCTGAAAAAGCAACCCGTTTTGTTCGCTTCTGCGATAGCTTTAACATTCCTCTCGTTACCTTAACCGATACCGACGGTTATGTTGCAAGCGTAAAAGAAGAAAGAAACGGCTTGGCACGTAAGACTGCCGCATTAGCTTACGCTTATGCCGAAGCCACCGTGCCTAAGGTAAATGTTATTCTCCGCAAGGCATATGGCAGTGCTTACATTGCAATGGGCAGCAAGCACATTGGTGCTGATATGACCTATGCTTGGCCCACCGCTCAGATTGCAGTTAT
>SVJT01000094.1 GCA_015068865.1 Oscillospiraceae bacterium
ATACAGTCGGTCATCATAGTCAGGTACCTGACCGAACGCCAGCGGCAATTCAATATAAGTCAGCTTGCCATCGTCGTTTACTTTATATCTCACACCGCCTGTGTAGGTTAAGGTTGTATATAAATCTTCCTGATCAACATAGGTGATTACATCATCCTGACCAAGGATTTTAACCTTTTTATTACAGGTAAAATCAACAAATTCGCCTGCACCGGTAAACATTCTGACAATGGTTTCGGGAGACAAAGTTCCCTCCTGGGCTACAGCCGCAATCACACCGTATGCCATAGTGTTGCTCTCTGAATCGCGAACGATGCCAGCCAGCATATCGAAGGCATCGAAATAGAAATTGTAAGAACCGCCAACTTCAGGTTTTTCGCTGTTGGCTGCAGCATATTCAGAAAGAACATACCGACCGCCGGATTCGGTTTTCACAATACCGTTACCTTCGTTTTCATATTCAACAACCAAATCGGTATGATATTCCTTTGATACAACAACTTTAACAACAGTCTGGTCAAAGGATTCACAGAAAGATACAACATTGTTCTTGGACACTTCTTCCAAGGCAAGTTCATTACCGTATTTATCCTCAATCACATAATCTTTACCTTTAAGAGTAATGATACGGGAATTATTAATATAGATTTTTTCTTTGTCTGCATCAGTATTTCCTACAATACCTGCACTGAAATTTTCAATTCTGACAATATCAGTTCTGCCATCCCCATTGTTGTCATACAATCTGACACGACCGTTTTTTGGTATAAACATATCATCTGTAAAGGGGTCATCTAAGGTAAGTTTCTTTTCATTATAAATAATCAAAGCTTCCTTAGGAATATAGGCATTGCGTATCTTGGAATTAAGACCGCCCAAATCATAACGGTAGGTTCTGCCGGTAAAACTGATAATATCACCGGGATGAAGGGTGGTCACTGTGTTGGTACGATTGTTGGAATACACAGAAACCAAAACCTTTTCCGCATCCTGCAACCCGTAACGATAATAACCGCTGATGCGCTGACCGAACAAATCGTGTTGACCGCTTTCGTTTAAATATACCACACCATCAATGATTGCCTGGTCGGGTCTGATGTCTGTTGTATAATCTTTAGAAACAACGCCATCGTGGGTCACGATACCGCTAATTGGATATAAATGATGCTTGTTAGACATATAAATAACAGCTTCATTGCTGTCAAACAACTCAGTAATGTTGCAATTCAGCATATTATATATCAAAACATAGGCATTGTATACAGAAAGACCGCTTGTTGCATTCATAGCAACGCCATTTGTCAGCTTCTTGGCAGAAGCAAAGCGCTCCGGTGATTTCCATTTTGTTGTCACCTGCTTTTCTGTATAGCCAAGAGCTCTGTACATAATGGATACCGCATCGCCAAAAGTGATGGGCTCGTCCGGTAAAAATCTGCCGAATGTATCAAGAGGGATATACCCTAAGGCATACATTGCACTAACTTTTTCATAGTACGGGCTGAATTCATCCACGTCGGTAATCTTTTTCTGTGGCACATAACCGGAAATCTCTTCACCTTCAAAGAAAACCGCATTGGATAACAGTTCAACAAATTCGCCCTTGGTGAGCTGAGCATCTAAGGACTTTGTTTCATCATAAACACCAACAATACTGAGCAGCGCTTTTTGCTGATCTGTTAAGCCTGCTTCTGCTGATACAAATTGTATCGGAAGCACACCGACCAGACAAAATACTGCAAGCAACAAAGAAATTAGTTTAAGGCATTTTGTTGTTTTCATATTTGTAACACCACTCTCCTTTCATTATTTATTCAAAAGTGACGTCATAACGGAATAGAGAATTTTTGCTGTTTCCGCTCTTGTTGCGCTGCTGTGAGGCAGGACACTGCCATCTCCGTCACCGGAAATAATTCCCTCACCTGCAAGATAAGAGACCGCCTCTTTAGCATAATCGCTGATTTCGTCAAAATCCTTAAAATCTGTTTTTTGATTTGTGAATACATAACCGTTATTCTTAGCGGCTCTGTAAATCGTCACACAAAGATCCTGTCTGGAAACATTCATACCAAATCCGAACAGGTTTTCATCAATACCATTCATTAAACCGTGCTCTTTAACAGCTGCAATGTAATCAACTGACCAATCCCCTGCTGCTACATCAGCAAAGCCAGCACCGGAACCGCTACCGTTACAGTTAAAGGCAACTGCCATCATTTTGGCGAGCTGCTCTCTTTTAACTTTAGCATCCGGCATAAAGCTGTTATCACCCACACCGTTAATTACATTATGATCTGAGAGATATAAAATAGCTTCCCAAGCCCAAGGCACACTGTCGATGTCGTTAAACCGTTCAAAAATAACTCTTCCGTCTGTTGTGCCTGACTGAGAATCTGACATTGGAGGAAGTACAACAGTACCGCCAACACTGCTGCCTCCACCAACGCCACCGCCGACAGCGGGATATACAGGAGTCACCGGTTGGGACGGTGCTCCGGAAACCAGGGGACCAAAGGCAGCTAAAAATGCTGCCATATTGGTGTACGACTGACCCATTAAAGCATCGCAGACATATGTTTTGCCGTAATCATCCAATGTGCTGTAAGCAGAAATATCAAACTGTGCCGGTGTGGCATAACTTGTCAGCAAGTTATTTACAACCGTTGAAGTTTGCGCTCCAGCAAGACCGTCTAACAGTTCAACTTCAGCCTTTGTACGCGCTGCAATTGCAGAAACGGCAGGAATGCCGTTTGATGCAATATCTGCACAGTATGTAATCATATTTTCTGCCAGGCAGGACATTTTGCCTTCTGTATTGGCAAAGGCAATATCAACACCCATACTGGGGGTATAATAGGTAAGCTTTGCCGGTAATTCCGTTTTGGAAAATTTCGCCGTGCCTAAATCGCTGACAAAGGCTAAAATCTCTGTTTTGCTGATCATTTCAAAGGCAAAAGGCGTTGTATTGCCGCTTACATAAAAATCATACCAGCCTGTGTCGGCAATGAACTGAAAACTTGCATTAAATTTTCCGTCTGTAATGGTGGCTTGCTGAACACTCATGTCACTTTCAGAATTGTAAGTACCGGCAGAAAGAGAGGTATCTTTTTTCACTGCAGTAACACTGGCTAACGCATCTTCAGTTGTGCCGGTAACCGTGACAATAGAATTGTCAAAATCAGATACTTTTACTTCCGTTATCTGAGCGGCACTGACATTAAACATCAGCAATCCGGTTAACACTGCAGAAATAAATGCCGTTTTTCTTTTCAATAAAACCATTCCTTTTGTATTAGTTTAGAAATAGAGTTTACGCTGCCGGAGGATAAGCTTCGCTGGCACACAAGGGCACCAATTCGTCCAAACTGCTCCAGACAAAGGCTTTATAGCGTGTTGCGCCATCTGCCAGATCATAATTTACTGTTACGGTATCATATTCACCAATTGAAAGCTCTGAAAGGTTTTTGAAATAAACTACTTCCTGCATTTCTTCTGCTGAAGTATAAGCTGCAACAATTAAAACACCATTGGGAATGATATGCTGTCTGTTTTCTAAAGAAACCGCTTGTTCTGCATGATCCATTTCCATATAAACGCCGGTGTTTTCCCACCAGAGGACGGGTTTGGTGCTGTCTACGCCATTGGGTTTTTCAAAGGCACCATTAGAAGCTGCAATAAATGCATTTGTCTTCTCAACACTGCGGTTATCGTCCACAGAGTTTAAATTGTTGTTGTAAACATTAGCATAGGTGCTGATGCCACCGTTCCAGGTAAACACATTGCTGATTTCTGCTGCTAATGTGCCACTGTCACCCTGATAGGCACCGATACCGTTATCCGTACAATAAGAGTTGGTTATTCTTATATTTGCGTTTTTGTATGCAGTGAAAGCATATTGCGTTTCAGAAGAACTTATATACGCAAGTCCCTTAACAAAACAGCCATCTATGGTTGCGCCACCCATACGGCAGCAGGCAAAACCTGCTCTGGTGTCGCCTGTAAGCACAGGATTAATCAAACCTAAGTTCTTAATGGTACAACCACCGGCATAGGGAACAAGTGCAGAATATCCGGCAGCGTTACTGGCGTTTGCGGTCATATTGGAAATGGTGTGGTAGTTACCGTCGAGCACACCTTTGAAGGAACCCGTGTTGCTAAAGGCACCGGTTTCTTCATTTCTCATGGGAGAAATACCAAGGAAGCCTTCGATGCCTGCCATATCAATATCTGCGGTCAATTTGTAGTAAGCAGAATCAAAAGCATTGTATGCATCTGTATTTTTGTTGGTCAACTCACTAAGGGTTACAAGGTCCTCTGCTGTTGCGAGTAAATAGGGGTCAGCTTCTGTACCGCTGCCACCGCTTAAGAAATCATTTTCCCAAGCCAGTACGGGATAGTCATTATTAATTTCGTAAATGTCTGCTTCAAACGCACCGTTTGATGCTGTTGCAAAGGCACTTAAAGAGGTAACATCAACTGTCTTTGTTTCATAGCTTGCATCTGTCGCCCAGTAACGACCGGACTGAATGGAGAAAACATTGGTTGAACCACTGGGCATTGAACTTGCGTTGGCTTTCCAGTACACATTTGTGTATGTAATTGTTTTGCCGCTACCGTTCATGGAAGCAATGGCGATACCGTTTGGAAGTATATAAGAATTTTTAACCACACTGCCGGAGTCATATGCAGCGATAAAGCCACCGGTTTTATATGAAGTCTTCTGCGCCGTTAATGTAACTGTTCCTTTCAGAAAGCAGTTTTCAATCGTCACCTTACCTCTGCCGGCAAATGCACCAACATGACTGTTGGAGCCGGAACCGCCTTTTGATGTAACGTTATACATACCGAGGTTTTTGATTGTTGCGCCGCTGGGCCAAACAACCAATGCCGCAATACCGTTAGCACCTGTGTTATTGGTTCTGTCGATGGTCAAATCAGAGATAATATGTCCATCACCATCAATGGTACCTTTAAAATTTGTGTTAGCACTGGTATAACCATAGGTTGTGGTACCTTCAGAGGTGGTCACGGATTCTTTTCGGCCAATGCCGTAAAAGCCTGTGACACCGGACATATTAATGTCTTGTGTAATTTTATAGTATTTATCTTCATACTCTGTATCAGCTGCCGGCTTGTTGGTTTCGTTTGCCAACGCAATCAGGTCTGCCGATGTAGAGATAAGATAGGGATCAGCTTCCGTACCGCTACCTAAAAAGAGAGGTGTTCCCTCTGTTGCCCAAACATTGATACTTGCTACGCTCAAAACCATAGAGAGCATAAGCACTAAAGCCATAATTTTTTTAACAGTTTTCATCATAAATCTTCCTTTCAAGTGAAATTTGATTAATATGAGGTTTAACAAAGTTTATAGCCTCCCCTGTGCAAGGGGAGCCTTATTTCGTAGGGAACGGATTCATCCGTTCCGTTTCGGAATGCATAAATGCATTCCCTACGATTGCCCATCCTCTCCTACAAGAGGAAAGTTGTTACTCCGTTGCAAATGTATATTCATAGCAGTCTAACATACTCTGCCCTGTTAAGGAATCCCACAGGAAGAGTTTTGCCGAAACTGCCTGATTGGTATCGGAAAGTGTTCCGCTATCCTTTAAAAATGCTCCGGAAGCAATTTCACTGTCGGCATAAACCTTTGCCGCAATCAGTCGGTTATTCTCACCGTAGAAGCAAACCGCCACAGCACCTTTTAAGGTATCTGTTTTGCAGTTCTTAATGGAGAAACTAAAGGTTTTATCATTGGCTGCGGTAAAGTCTGAAATCACCAGTTTACCGTCTGCCGCTATCCGTTCATTCTCCCATTTTAATACTGGGAAGCCGTTGTTCACATTCTTATCGTCTGCTGCAAAGGCTCTGCCGGAAGCAGTTACGAAATTGGCAATGTTGCCTTTAGCAACTTCATCCACCGAAACCGGAATATTCATCGTATTGGTGCAGGTTGCCCAGTTTGCAATGGTACCGTTTTTGGTATATACATTGGTCAATACACAGCCTGAGGGTGTTGAACTGGGAGCGCCCATTGCCGGAATGCCGTTGGTGGTGGAATAACAGTTAATAACCTTGGTGTTAGCAGCAGCCTGACTCACAAAAGCATGCTTGTTGCTGTCTGCCTTACCGCTGACGGTCATATTCTTCACATAACAGTTTTCAACGGTTGCCGCACCTCTGGCCACAAAAGCACCGGCTCTTGACTTTGCCTTGAGGCTCACGGTGTTGATACCTAAATTTTTAATGGTACAGTTTGTACTGTAGATAACCAGTCCGGCATAACCATTGCCGGCAATCGAGCGGCTGTTATCCACCGTTAAATTGGAGATGATGTGTCCGTCACCGTCAATGGTGCCGGTAAACCATCCGTTATTGGAATAGTCATAGTCGGCACTTTCGCAACGGCTGATACCGTGGAAATCCGCACCGGTCATATCAATATCGGCAGTTATCTTATAGAACTTACTTTGATAACCGGAATCTTTTGTATTGGTCAAATCGCTTAACTTAACCAAATCCGCTGCCGTTGACAGTTCATAAGGTGCCTGCTCTGTTCCGTCACCCTTGCCACTTGCA
>SVJT01000095.1 GCA_015068865.1 Oscillospiraceae bacterium
TTGAAGAGCCTATCAGAAAAACAATTTCTTTATATATGCAGGCTAATAATTTGAAATTGTCAGCAGGGATTCATGAATTTTCTCGAATTAACGGAAGTCTTGATGAATACATAAATGAAGAATTTCACTTTGAGAAAATGACGGAAATGGAAACGAATGAAATAGTGGAAGTTCCCATATCTGATGTTGAATCCGTTGTAAAAGAACAGAAAAACGGAATAACAGCGCAAGAGGCTGAACAGCTCTGCTTTAAGGTTTTGGGAGAGAAGGATGCTGACACCGGTTTCCCTTTTTCTTTTGGGGTTTCGGGAGCTGTTAAAAAAGACGGGAAACTATATTATGTCATTCGTGCATCCTGGTTAGTGAACAACAGCCATATGTCATACATTGGAGATTTCTTTGCTTCTGCAGACGGGAAAGAACTTTATAACGGTTTGGTTCAATCGGGAGAATATGAGATGTTAGACAAGATATGGTGTGAATGATTGATGACCTGAGTGCGAAAAAAATTAAAGGATGATTAATATTGAAAAAGGAGTATTAAAATGACAAAAAAAGAATATTTAATTGGAAAATATTATGAGCTTATGAATAGTAAGAAGGAAGGCAAAATAGCTCTTTATACAAATCCGGCGAATGCACGCTTGGAATCGTTTCAAATTGCAGATCAGCTTTATTATGTAGGGGATAAAAAGGTTTGTATTCATCTCGTTGATACGGGGGATGGTTTGATTCTGTTGGATTCCGGATATTTTGGCACGACGCATATGCTCATTGACAGCATTTTTAGAGCCGGTTTTGATCCTGCAGATGTTCGCTGGATTATACATTCTCACGGTCATCATGACCATTATGGAGCATCAGAAGAATTCCGCACTATGTATGGAACGAAACTTGCTATCAGCAAGGTGGATGCAGAATCATTAAGAAAATATCCTTATCGGTCAGCAATCGATACCAGTGAGTATCCCTTTGCCAAAACACCTGATTTCGATTATGAAATCGAAGACGGCGAAATTTTTGAACTGGGCAATATGAAAATCCGCTGCGTGTTAACCCCGGGACATACTGATGGTGTTTTAAGCTTCTTTTTTGATGTGACCTATGAAGGCAAAACATATCTTGCCGGTATGCTTGGCGGTGCCGGCGTTGATGCGTTGACCCTTCCTTATGTTTATTATAATGAAAGGACAGAAGATCCTGCACATCAGATGCTCCGTTCAATCGAAAAAATCTGGGATGAGCCGGTGGTTGTTCATTTGGGGAATCATCCGGGCAATAACAAAACATTACAAAAACGGGAAAAACAGCTTGCAGAAGGCGGAAATCCGTTTATTGCTCCTGATAGCTGGCAGAGTTTTCTGACAGAACTCAGAGCGAAGGCAGAAAGAATTATAATTGATAATGAAAAATTAGACAAAGAAGTCAGTGAACTGATTGGTGAGTGATGATTAAACGCTTCTTTGCAGTGTGAATTTTCAGCTTAATATAACCTATAAACCAAAGGGGAATATAAATGAAACTGACAGGTGCAGATATTATTGTAAGAACATTAATCGAGCAGGGGATTGACACGGTGTTTGGCTATCCCGGCGGACAGATAATTGATGTATACGATTCGTTGTATAAATATCAGGATGAAATCAGGCACATCTTAACCGCCCACGAGCAGGGCGCGGTTCATGCCGCAGACGGCTATGCCAGAACCACCGGCAAGGTGGGGGCGGTGATTGCTACCTCCGGACCGGGTGCGACCAATCTGGTCACGGGGATTGCTACTGCATACTTAGACTCCATTCCGATGGTGCTGGTGTGCGGTAATGTGCCCTGCGCTCAGTTGGGTACAGACAGCTTTCAGGAGATTGATATAACGGGTATCACGTTGCCGATTACCAAACACAATTACATAGTGGGTTCGGTAGAATCCTTGGCGGATATCATTCGTGAAGCCTTTGTGATTGCCAAATCCGGACGACCGGGACCGGTGCTCATTGATGTGCCGAAAGATATTCAGATGGCAGAGTGTGAATATGAAGCCAAAGAGCCGGTTCTCCCTTACGAAACGAAGGCGGCCAAGCGGTTGGATATGGCGGTGGAGTGCATTAAGGATGCCAAACGACCTTATATATACTTTGGCGGCGGAGCTATCAGTGCTCACGCGGAAGAAGAAATTATGGCGCTTTCTCAGCGGATTGACGCACCGATGGGTTGTTCGTTAATGGGGATTGCCGGTGTGCCGGCAGACCATCCGCGCTTTTTAGGTATGCAGGGTATGCACGGTCATTATGCATCATCGGTTGCAATGAATCATGCCGATTGTATCATTGCCTTAGGGGTTCGGTTCAATGACCGCGCTACGGGCAATAAAGATAAATTTGCGCTGGCCACCAACATTATTCACGTGGATATTGACAGCGCAGAGTTTTCCAAAACCATCAAGCCGGCTTATTCTCTTCGAGGAGATGTGAAACTGACCTTGCAGAAGCTGCTGGAGCTGTTGCCGGAGAAAAAACGTCCGGATTGGTGCGCTGAAATTGAAAAATTCAAGCAGGAAGAGCTGGCCAATCAGGATACCAGACCGGGGATGACTCCTTATAATGTGTTAAAGCTTTTGAATGAGTATACCAATGCTGATACGCCGGTGGTCACTGATGTTGGTCAGCATCAGATGTGGACGGCGCAGGCAATGAAGTTTTATAAAACCCGCCGCTTTGTGTCAAGTGGTGGCTTGGGCACCATGGGCTTTGGTTTGGGTGCTGCCATTGGTGCACAGTTGGGCACCGGTAAACGGACGGTGTTGGTCAGCGGTGACGGGGGCTTCGGTATGAATCTGCATGAGCTGGCAACGGCTGTCACAAATAACATTCCGGTAGTTATTTTGATTTTCAATAACGGTGTTTTGGGCATGGTGCGTCAGTGGCAAACATTATTTTTTGATAAGCATTATTCCAACACGGTGCTTAACCGACAGACGGATTTTGTGGCTGTAGCCAAGGCCTTTGGTGCAGACGGTGTGAAGGTGGACAATCTTGACGGTTTAAAACAGGCTTTAGATAAGGGATTTTCCTGTGACGGTCCGTTTTTGATTGACTGCGCGATAGATAAAGATGAATTTGTGCTTCCAATGTTGCCGCCGGGTGGCTCCATGGATGACTTGATTGTAAAGGTGGAGAAATAAAATGCCAAAATATACAACTGCAATTTTAGTACGAAACCAATTTGGTGTGTTAAACCGTGTTACCAGTATGTTCCGCCGCCGACAGTTCAATATTAATTCTTTGACAGTTAGTGAAACAGAGTCGGACAGTTTCTCCCGTATTACCATTACGTACGAAGGGGACAATGAACTCCATCATCAGATTGTCAGCCAGCTCTACAAGCTGCCGGATGTGAGCAAGGTAAAAGAGCTTGACAGTGATGAGTCGGTTACTTGTGAACTCATGCTCATTAAAGTGAAAAATGATGCGGCTACCCGTGAAGATATCCGCACGGCAGCAGATGCCTATAAAGCTGAAACTGTGGATTATACTCACGATTCCATTATTATGCGTATTGCCGGAGACAGCCGCCGGATTGATGCTTTTATTGCCTTAATGCGGGAGTATTCTATTCTGGAAATCTGCCGGACGGGCGTTGTGGCTCTGGAGCGGGGCAGTAAAACCATTCTTGAAATTATGGATTAAAAGAGGGAAACAGTATGGGCAACGAATTGATTTTAGTTGCAGATGGCGACGAGCGAAATCTGAATCTTGTCAGTGTGACACTGAAGGCGCATGATTACCGATGCATCACCACAAAAATGGGTGAAAGTGCCTTGGTACTTGCCAATTCTAACAATCCGGATGTGATTATTCTGGATGTGGTGTTGCCGGATATGGATGGCACAGAGGTTATTAAAACCATCCGTTCCTGGTCTGATGCACCCATTTTGGTCATAAGTGCAAGAAGTGAAGACCACGACAAGGTGATGGCACTGGATGCCGGAGCGGATGATTATATCGTAAAGCCTTTTTCTGTAGAGGAACTGTTAGCCAGAATAAGAGCTGTGAAACGGCGGTTTAACCGCTATGCAGAACATCAAACCGATACTGTGTTTACAAATGGCGCCTTAACCGTGGATTATGCTGTTGGGTGCGTTTTGGTAGCAGAACGAGAAGTTCATCTGACACCGATAGAGTACAAGGTGCTGTGCCTGCTCTCCCAAAACGTGGGTCGGGTATTGAGCTACAGTGTTATCACACAGAAAATCTGGGGCAGCAGCTTCAGTAGCCAGGTAATGACCTTGCGGACCTTTATGACAACCCTGCGAAAAAAGCTTTCGGCATTCAGCGGGGGAGAGAATTATATTGTAACGCAAACAGGTGTAGGCTATAAAATGGTAAAAATGCAGGATGTTGAAGTTGAATAAATTAAACACACAAGCTACAGCGAAGTAAGTCTGTAACTTGTGTGTTTTTACTTAAAATAGATTGTTTTTAAATGATAAGATGGAAGTTTTATACAAAAAAAACGGAACTTTTTAGGCAAATAAAACGTCTGCATTAAAAAGCAATTATTTTTACGAAATGGGTGAGAGACGATGAAAATAGTCAAAAAGGTTGTTATGATGCTCTTGTGTTATGTTCTCGTGCTTGGAAGTCTTCCTGTAATGGCCTTTACATATCCGAGAGAATTTTGGCCGATTAATGAGCAGATGGAACGGGCTGTCAGTGCTAATGATTACAACGGAATGATTACCTATGGAAAACAACTGATTGACATTCTGAAGAGAACCGAAGAGGGATCAGAAAAAAAGAATGCCATGATTAAACGGTACAGTCAGATTGCTATGGCATATGAAGCATTGGGCGATTATGAGAACAGCCGGGTTTACAATCAGCATTTATTTGACTATGCAGGGCAATTTGGGGAAGAATTTCACGATTATGTCCGGGTGGCAAAAGCAAAAACAGAACAGTTTGCTACGTCGGTGGAATTGTATACGACCGGCGGAACATCACCCTATTACGGAGCGAAAAACGAAAAACAAAACGGTGTGCTGTTTGGTCTTTGCGCCGACGGTCAAACAAGATCAAAGCTGGGCAATGAATCAATGATTTTGGTGTATCAGGAATTGGGTCAAACATTGCTTGCTTACAATGCAGGAATTATTTCCAAAGCGGCAAATTCAGGTGTTGCCGTGGAGTTTGCCTTGAATTGTCCCAGAGAGGGAACAGATATTGCCAACATCCGTCAAATGGAAAGCTATTTAAAGAGTATTTCCGATTTGTTTAAGAAATACCCGAATGTTCCCATCTATCTGCGCTTTGCAGCAGAGTTTGATGTGTGGGACAATAAAGCAGAGCCGAGGCAGTATATTGAGGCTTTTCGTTATGTGACTAACTATATTAAAAGCAAAAATGCCAATGTAGCAATGGTTTGGAGTCCGGCGCAGGAATCCAGTATGTATGTAAACAGAGATGATTATTATCCCGGCGATGAGTATGTAGATTGGGTTGGAGTATCTCTGTATGCACAAAAGTACTTCCAGGGGAATCCCAATGCGAAAAAAGACGATGAAATCCTGTTTAAAACCGGTGTGAACTCCGATCCGGTTGTTGCAATCAAAAATCTGGTGGAAACTTACGGGAACAGAAAACCGATTATGATTTCAGAATCCGGCTGCGGACATAAAATGGTTAAAAGCGGTGAAAATACAGAAACCTTTGCCATAAGACGTCTGCAGGAATATTTGTCCTATTTGCCGATGGTGTATCCGCAAATTAAGGTGATGGCATATTTTGATGCACATGTAACCTCAGACAAAGAAAAAAGCGATTATCGCTTATCGTCTAATGCAAATTTACAACAAGAATACTTGCGATTGGTTAAGCAACCCCGTTTCATTCAGGATCAATACAGCAATAACACAGATTATTGTTACAGAAAAGTTCAGGACGGCATAAATCTTTCCAATACCTTTGAAGTAGCGTGTTATGCACATAAGTATAATGCCGACATTAAAACCGTTACATATTTCATTGATGATAAATATATGTCTGTTTCCGATTCGGTTCCCTTTGCAGCCTTTATCAGTGCAAAGCAATATGCCGGTCGGCACAATTTAAAGGCCGTTGTTTCTTTTGACGACGGAACAACCATGACGAAAACGGCTGTTGTTAATATTGCACCTTCCGGCGGAGAGATTAGTGTAACCATTTCCGGCAGAAAGGTGAATTTTGATCAGGAACCAATTATTTACAACGAAAGAACCATGGTTCCTATGCGGAAGATTTTTGAAAGTCTTGGGGCTACCGTTAGCTGGAACTACTCTACCCAAAGGACG
>SVJT01000096.1 GCA_015068865.1 Oscillospiraceae bacterium
GAATTGAATTGCCTTTAAATGCACCAAAGGTGCAATTCATGAGCCTTAAGGCTCAATTCATGAAATCTCTGATTTCAATTCATGCCGCCAGGCAATTCATTGCGTTGCTTCGCAACGCTCGTGTCAAATCAGGCTAAAAAGTATTCTTTTAGTACAGTATAACATAAATCTATTTAAAACTCAACTTATGAAGCAAAAAAACACCGCATATTCCGGAGAATATGCGGTGCAATTAATTTTAGTATTAGCCTAACAGTTTCTGTGTATCCAAAGCGATGGTCAGCTCTTCATTGGTAGGAATAACGAAGGCTCTAACCTTAGCACCGGCACCGGTGATTTCGGTTTCTTCGCCACGAATATTATTCTTTTCAGCATCGCAGGCAATGCCCATGAATTCCATGTTAGCAAGCACACGTTCACGCATGGGGATGTTGTTTTCGCCAACACCTGCAGTAAATACGATAGCATCCACACCGCCCATAGCAGCAGCATAGAAACCAATGTAACGTTTTACGGCATATTCAAACATATCCAGAGCCAGCTGAGATTTCTTGTCGCCATCTTTGGCAGCAGCTTCTAAGTCACGGAAGTCGCTGGACAGACCGGATACACCAAACACACCGGACTTTTTGTTCAGCATAGAGTCAACTTCAGCAAAGGTCATGTTTTCTTTTTCAGCAATAAAAGTAACAATAGCAGGGTCAATCACACCGGAACGGGTACCCATAGGCACACCGGCTAAAGGCGTAAAGCCCATGGAGGTATCCACAGACTTACCTTTATTAACAGCGGTGATAGAAGAACCGTTACCTAAGTGCAGAGTGATAATCTTCAGTTCTTCAATGGGTTTACCCATCATTGCTGCACAACGGTTAGCTACATAGTAATGAGAGGTACCGTGGAAGCCGTACTTTCTGATTTTATACTTTTCATAGTATTCATAAGGCAGAGCGTACATATATGCTTCAGCAGGCATGGTCTGATGGAAAGCGGTGTCAAACACAGCAACCATAGGAACACCGGGCATAGCCTTTTGGCAAGCTTCAATACCGATTAAGTTTGCGGGATTGTGCAGAGGTGCCAGCATGCTGCATTCATCAATCTTTTTCTTCACATCGTCGTCAACAATAACGGACTGATTGAAGTATTCACCACCGTGAACCACACGATGACCAACGGCATCAATAGCGCTCATATCAGCGATAACACCGTGATTCTTATCAATCAAAGCATCGATAACCATTTTAATAGCATCGGAATGATCCTTCATGGGAGATTCTAATGTAACGGTATCCTGACCGCTGGGAGTATGTTTTAAACGGGAGCCTTCAATACCGATTCTTTCACACAGACCCTTGGCCATAACAGCCTGGGTGTCCATATCAATCAGCTGATATTTTAAAGAAGAGCTACCTGCATTAATAACCAGTACGTTCATATTAAAAATCCTCCTTACTGATTCTGAGCCTGTACGCAAGTGATGGCAACAACGCCAACGATATCGTCAGCAGTGCAACCGCGGGACAGGTCGTTGATGGGCTTTGCAATACCCTGGGTGATAGGACCGTAAGCTTCAGCTTTACCCAGTCTCTGTGCCAGTTTGTAACCGATGTTACCTGCATTTAAGTCAGGGAATACCAGTACGTTTGCTTTACCGGCAACAGTGGATTCAGGAGCCTTGGACTTACCAACAGATTCAACGATAGCAGCATCTAACTGCAGTTCGCCGTCTAAGCTTAAGTCCGGTCTCTTTTCTTTAGCCAGTCTTGTTGCTTCAACAACTTTGTCTACCAGGGGATCTTTAGCGCTGCCGTAGGTAGAGAAAGATAAGAGTGCAACATTGGGTTCAGCTTCAACCAAAGCCTTAAAGCTCTTGGCAGAAGAAATAGCAATTTCAGAAAGTTCTTCAGCGTTGGGGTTCATCACGAGACCGCTGTCACCAAATACGAAGGTACCGTTTTCGCCATATTCGCAATCGGGCACGCAAATTACAAAGAATGCGGAAACCAGTTTTGCATCGGGAGCAGTTTTAACAGTCTGCAGTGCACTTCTTAACACGTTGGAAGTGGAGTTCACAGCACCGGCAACCATACCGTCAGCATCGCCGTTTTTAACTAACATACAACCAAAATACAGGGTGTTTTTCATGGTTTCCAATGCTTTATCCATGGTCATACCCTTTGCTTTTCTCATTTCGCAGAACTGCTCAGCATATGCCTGATATTTATCAGATTTTACAGGGTTGATAACCTGTGCAGCGGAAATATCAAAGCCGGCTGCCTTTTCAGCAATTACATTTTCATCACCCAATAAGATGATGTTGGCAATACCTTCCTTTAAAACCTTTGCAGCAGCTTCAATGGAACGGATTTCTTCGCCCTCAGCCAAAACAATGGTCTTTTTGTCTGCCATAGCACGTTCTTTAATTCTGTCTAAAAATTGACTCACTTTTGTTTCCTCCTTAATATATATCTGTTAATATAAATACAACATATCCAACAAAATATTATACATTATTTTTCCAAAAGTAGCAAGAGAAAAAGCGAAGAAAATAAACGTTTTTTGCTTTATTTTCTTCGCTTTGACATCATTTCATAAAAATCAAACAATTTTTAATAAACTGTCAGCTGATTTTTGTTCCGTCGGGCATATCCTGATCAACCGTCAGAACACTTAAATTCTTTTTATCGGATGCTGCCAGAATCATACCTTCTGACAATACACCTCTGAGTTTAACCGGCTTTAAGTTGGTAATCACAACAACTTTTTTGCCAACAAACTCTTCCGGCGGATAGGCTTTGGCAATGCCGGATACAATCTGACGAACCTCGTCACCAATTTTAATTTTGGAAACAAGCAGCTTGTCAGCACCTTCCACTCTCTGGGATTCCACCACTAAGCCAACCTTCAGCTCAAGCTTTGCAAAATCTTCAATAGAGATTTCAGGCAACTTCTCTACTTCTTCTGCTTTCTTTTCTTCTTTGGCAGGTTTCGGCTGAGATTTTTCTATTTCTTCCAGCATTTTCTTTTCGTCCAGGCGGGCAAACAACGGCGTTGCCTGACCAACAGAGGTACCTGCTTCTGTTTTTCCAAAAGCATCCAATGATTCTAAAGAACATTCCTTAGCACCAATCTGTGCAAAAATGCTTTCTGCCGTTTGGGGCATAAAGGGTGTTAAGAGCACACCTAAGAAGCGAATGCTCTCAAGCAGATTATACAGAACACCGCCCAAACGTTCCTTCTGGTTTTCGTCTTTTGCCAGTGCCCAGGGCATGGTTTCATCAATATATTTATTAGAACGACGGGCAAGGTTCATCACTTCAGAAAGAGCTTCTGCCGTCTTGAACACATCCATCTTTTCTTTGCAGGCTTTGGCTGCTTTTAATGCACATTCTTTCAAATCTGCATCCATCTCAGCATCGCAAGGAGCTTGAATCACACCGTCAAAATATTTCTGCTGCATAGCAACGGTACGGTTCACCAGATTACCCAAGGTGTTCGCCAAATCTGCATTATAACGGCTGATGATATTCTCATAGGAAATGGTGCCGTCCTGTGCATAGGGCATTTCACAAAGCAGATAATAACGAATAGCATCCACGCCGAAAAGCTTCACCAAATCGTCGGCATAAATGGCATTGCCTCGTGATTTACTGATTTTATCAGCACCGACGAGAAGCCAGGGATGACCGAAAATCTGTTTCGGCAGAGGTTCGCCCAGAGCCATAAGCATAATGGGCCAGTAAATAGTATGGAAACGCAGAATATCTTTACCAATCACATGCACATCACAAGGCCAATATTTTTTATAAAGCTCACCCTGCTCGTCCGGTGCATAACCTAACGCAGTGATGTAGTTGGAAAGAGCATCAATCCAAACATATACAACATGGTCTTTATCAAATGTAACCGGAATACCCCAGTCAAAGGATGTACGGGATACGCACAGATCCTGCAGACCGGGCTTCAAGAAATTGTTCACCATTTCTTTTTTGCGGCTTTCCGGCTGAATGAAATCAGGGTTTTCTTCGATGTATTTCATCAGTCTGTCCTGATATTTACTCATTTTAAAGAAATAAGCTTCTTCTTTTGTCTTCTTTACTTCTCTGCCACAGTCAGGACAGCAACTGTCCACCAGCTGACTCTGAGTAAAGAAAGATTCGCAGGGAACACAATACCAGCCTTCATACTCGCCCTTGTAAATATCGCCCTGTTCATAGAGCTTGTTAAAAATTTTCTGCACACTTTTTACGTGATAATCGTCTGTGGTGCGGATAAAATGGTTATAGCTGGCACCCATTAAATCCCAAATCGTTTTTATTTCACCGGCAACGCCATCCACATACTGCTGGGGTGTGATACCTGCTTCTTTAGCAGCTTCCCCAATTTTCTGACCGTGTTCATCGGTGCCGGTTAAGAAAAAGACATCATAGCCTTCCTGCCTTTTATGGCGGGCAATGGCATCTGTCAGCACAATTTCATAGGTATTCCCGATATGGGGTTTGCGGGATGTATAGGCAATCGCCGTAGTAATATAATATTTTTCCTTCATTTCTATCTCCTCCCATTTAATTAGTATATCACAATTTATTTAAAAATGAAAGGGGTTTTATCAGGTTTTTTATTTTTCTTCTTCCGTCTTCCAATCAACCAGAATGACATCCTCACCAATTTGACGGATTTTTTCCCAGGGAATGACCAAATCCTTTCCCGAACCAAAGTTAAAAAACTTTGTTTTTCCGGGCACAATAACCGCTTCAATGACACCGGCTTCAAGACTCACCTCTACATCTGAAACAAACCCCATCCTCGATGCATCACGCAGATTAATCACTTCTTTTTGACGGAGTTCTCCTGCTCGGTACATACCATCACCTTCTTTTTTCTTTACTTTTTATCTAATATATGGTAAAATGATAACATATATGTTTTCTATAAAGGATGTGATTGTTATTTTAGATACATTAAAACTGGACCTTTCCAATGCGATTGTTTATTTAAAAGAACAAAAAATGCGTTTTTTGAACAAAGGTAATATTACAGTTGTCGACCGTGGCAACAACCTTATCGTTTCTGAACCGGGAGACCCGGATGTTGTACCTGAACCGGCTAACATTCTCATTACGGATTTATCCGGCAATGTCATCGAAGGCACAGGTCAGCCCATACAAAATTTTACAACACATTTGGAAATTTACCGTGCCTTTCCAAACACCGGTGCTATCGTTCACAGTCACGGTATGTATACCACTGCCTGGGCGCAGTCAGGTCGGGATATTCCGGTATATGGCACCAGTCATTTTGACTTTTTTAAAGAAGCCATTCCCTGCACCCGTGCCATGACCTCTTCCGAAGCAGAAGAAGACTACGGCACCGCTGCCGGCAACTGCATTGTGGAAATTTTTGAAAAAAAGTCACTGAGTCCCGATGCGACACCCGGCGTTCTATTATTCCAACATGGTGCTTATATCTGGGGCGAAACTGCTATGGAAGCTGCTAACCGTGCAGTGGCATTAGAACAACTTGCCATGCTTGCCTACTTAACTGAAAAAATCAATCCGGATATTAAAGATTTAAATCGGAATATTTTCCCAGCATCTTTGTAAAAAACAAAAAATGTATAAACTCCTGTTTTATGTTCATACTATGTAATGACAGAATAAACAAAGGAGTGTGTACTGTGTCAACAATTGATAATTTTTCTTTGGTACTGGTTATCATCGGTGCCTTGAACTGGGGTTCCATCGGATTGTTCGGCTTTGATTTTGTCGCTGCTCTTTTTGGCGGTCAGATGTCTATTGTAAGCCGTATCATTTTCACCCTGGTTGGCATTGCAGGTCTTTGGTCCATAACTTTATTATTTAAAGAAAAGCTCCCTGCATCCACCGACAGATAACACAAACAAACAAAAAGGACTGTTCCCCGGTTCTGTAACCGATGGAACGGTCCTGTTTTTGTTTTATAAAGAAAAAACTAACTTCAGTAGCACCAAAAGCACCAATCCCGGCAAACCAAACAAACCACAAACAGAAGCCGTGACCGGATTTAACCCGATGGTAAAACCGATACCTTTAAAAATCAAATTAAATATGTACAGTCCCACACCACCCAGCAGGGAGTGCAGTACTAAGAACAAAATTCCTTTTAGCGGCTTGAAAAAAATACGGCCAACGACTAAGAGCAACAGTGCTGAAAGAATATATGCTGCAGTAGCCCCCACATTCATGATAATCCTTCCCCTTTTTCTTTGTTCTTTTCAAACATTCCATGGAAAAATCCTGCATTGGTAAAATTATCTTGCTTGG
>SVJT01000097.1 GCA_015068865.1 Oscillospiraceae bacterium
TATCATAGATAAACTCAATGCACATCATAGCCTTTTCTTTTAAAAAGAAAGGTTCTTCCTTTGATGCTTTTTCCATTGCAAAAAATATCGGGTCAAACAAATATTCCGCTTTTGCCTTTTTCTTTGTTGGTATAATCATAGGCAAGGTAACTACCAGAACACCATTCGTTTTCTGCACTGTTATACCCATACTGTCTGCGAATTTAACCAATGCTTCTTTTCGGGGTTCTTGTTTTACATTTGCCAGAATGTCACGAAGTCTGCACATAAAGCATTCAGCTATGTATCCAAGCTCTGAATAATTTTCTTCTGATATCAATTGCTCAAACTTGTCGATATAATTCATAAGTGTTATTACATCATCTTGTGGCATTGATGTGTGGTTTTTGAACTTTGCCAGATCACTTTGGACTTGTTCAAAATTCAATTTGAGGTTTACTTTACGTGTATCAATTTTTCTATAGGTCATATTATTTGCCTCCTTATTATTCAAATACAATTTGTTTCTTTAAATACAGATTCACTATTGCCTCAAGTACTTTTGTTTTATCTTTTGAAAATCTTGTGTAGTTACCAAGGATATCTGTATCCTCGTGTTCGTCATAAGCAAGTGGAACAATATCATCTTCAGACTTTATATCCCACAAACCTTTATCACTAATACGGATAAGCTCTGCTCCTGAAACCTTAAGCCTTTTAGAAAAGCAGACAATTTGTTTTTCAAGGCCTTTAAGGTCAAAATCTGCCATTGCCTCTCTGCACTTATCAAGTGGCGTTCCATCAATAAGCATAACTCCAAACATCATTGTTTTTTTAAATACATTAAATGTTCCAAAGGGAACCACATACAAATCCTTTACCAGATTGTACAAAGCATCAACCGCAAGATAATCTGACTTTGATGCCACAAGGCCTCTGGTTTTAAGTCGTTTGAGTGTCTGCTCAAAAGACACATCACCGAAAAGTCTGTACTTTTTCATTCGTCTGCTAAACTCTGCCTCAAGGGAATCCTTGTTTAAAATGTTCCAGTGCAGGCTTGTCCATAAAATAAATTCTGCTTTTGTGAGTGCCTTTGTTTCACCCTCAGCCTCTACTAGTGGCTCATTGTTTCTTACAACCAGTTTTCCTTTAGTTACAAAATATTCGACCATTTTTTTAACCTCCATTTAAAATAATTCTTTTAAAATAAAAAACACAACCATAATTGATTGTGTTTTAAACAGTTATTAAATTGAATACATCCTCATCAAATGGCGGTTTTGCAATCATTCTATACCAACATCCTGAAAAGTATATTAGTATGTATTCCTCCCTCTCCGCCATAAAATAAATGTATTACCGCAAGGTGATGCATTTATTTTTTTGTTCGGGAATTGAACCCGAGAAAACAGATCATTTTTTATTTGAATATCAAAAAGAGCGCAACCAATGTTGTAAAAAGTCCACAACATCGAAATACGCTCTTTTTTAAAAAACTAAATGTATTATTCAACCGTCATATCAAGAGGCGGCACGCCTTTAAATTCATTTTCGCCGTAAACCGCTGCCACAAACGCCTTCTGAACAGTCGGATGAGGCGAATACATATTTACAAAAGTATCTGCATCGTCCATGAAATAATGATGAATGAAGGGATATCCTAAGGAAATACCTATAGATTTTTCCTTACCGGCTGTAAAGGCATAGCGCAGGGACCAGAACTCATCTTCATAAAAGCTGGGGGCACCCTTGGGGGCGTGGAAACCGATAAATCCGGCATAAATAATTAAATCACTCTTCTTAGCCGCTTCTTCAATTTCTTCAAAGCTTTCCGGTCTTCTTCTCAAATCAACCACTGCTCCAACTTCTTCAAAAGCCTCTTTCATAACATGTAAGCTGCTATAAATACTTTCTCTGTGTGTAAAGGTATAAATGGTTACATGGTTAATCTTCTTCATGGGGAGTAAACCGTTTTTATTACGAAGCAACGTAATCCCGTCACGTGCAATTTTTGCACAAATATTCTGCGTGTCCGCTGTGATTTTTTTCACATCACCATAGGCTCTTGTGTAATTGTCATCAAACAGACCGACTTTTTCTTTCATATCAAGAACTCTGCGGCAAGCATCTGTAATGCGTTCTTCGCTGACGATGCCACGTTCCACACAGTTCATCACTCTGTCTAAGGCATCAACACCCACACCTAAGAGCACATCGTTACCTGCTTCTAAGAACCGGCCGTAAATCTCGTCTGCTTCATAATAGCTGGTGTAGCCACCCATATTCACGTCATCGGTAATAATAACACCATCAAAGCCCATTTCGCCTTTCAGGCTGTCAATGAGCATTTTCTGGGAGAAGCCGGCACAGGTATAACGTCCATCTATTTTAGAATCATCCATAGCCGGATACATCCGAGCGCTACTCATAATAGAATATACGCCGGCATCAATGGTTGCCTGGAATACTGCGCCCTGAGTTTTCTTCCATTCTTCAAGGGGCAGTTTATTTATCGTTGTAACAATATGAGAATCTCGGGTGTCAATACCGTCCGGTCCCGGAAAATGCTTTGCTGTTGCCGCAAAACCAATGGATTGCATACCCTTTATGTAAGCCGTCAGTAATCTGATTAACTGATCTTGTTTATTGGAAAAAGGTCTTAACACGCAAGCCATAAAACGGCTGTTTAAATCTGCAACCGGTGCCCAGAGCCAGTTTAAACCGGCAGCCTTGTGCTCCGATGCCATGCATCTGCCCAGTTCAAAAGCATATTCTTCAGAATTTGCCGCACCAACAATGATGCCGCTTGTATAAGAGCTTAAATCACTAAAATAACTTCTGCCGGAGGGGTCACCGGCACAAATAGGAGGAATTGCCATATCTTTTGTGTTGTCCTTAATCCACTTAACCATTTTATCCGTTGTGAATTGAAAATAGCCGTTATAACGTCTTGACATAGCATTCACATCACCGTTACCGTGTGTCCAGATGCCGCCGAATTGGTTTTTATCCAGAATTTCTTTGGCCTCTGAGGGGTCTCTTAACTCGTCATAGGCTTTGTCTGCTCTTAAAAGCAAGTCCGACTGACGAACCAGCAGGGTTTGTGCCGCTTTTTCACGCAGGCTCATTTTGTTAATATCAGGTTTTTTCATGATTGTAGTTCCTCCTAAAACAATAGTTATTTCGTCATATTTTCAAAGGCTGTAGCTGCCTGTGCTCTTGTTACCAGTGCATTATCATCTAAATCATATTTAATTATAAAGTTACGGATTAACCATTCTGTGGGGTCAATCTGTTCTGTTTCTCCGCCTTGCAGATAAGCATATAATATTGTAGACATTTCCAGATTGGTCAGGGGTGCCAGCAATGCTTCATCACTATTTGCATCACTTAAACCCTTTTCTTTTGCCCACTCTGCTGCCGCAGCATACCATGATGTATCCTGTGCTGCTTCAATCCCTTCCATTCTGGAAAGAACCGTGAGAAGCATTGCTTTGGAAAGGGATGCTTCCGGTGCAAATTCGCCGTCACCAACACCATTCATAAGACCTTTATGATATACCGTCAGAACAGCTTCATAAAAAGCATCTTCCAGCTTAATATCTGAGAACGGATTTTCCAGAACTTCTGCTGCATCATTTCCTTTCTCTGCAACTTCTATATCCACTCTTTGGGGTACAGTTGCAAAGTTATCAAATACCTTTTCTGCTCTCTCCTCACCGACTTCCACATAGAAAGGTGCCATAGGGAGGTTTTCAGAATTTACAACGTTAACATCGGGATAGGTATGCATAACAGCATCCTGAGCCGATGTATAGGGGAACAGATGTCTTTCGATACTATATGATACATATTTGATGTCATCAATGGCATCACAGGTTAATCTGATGGTGTTTTCATTGATAATTTCTGCTTTTGCATCAAAGAACACATTTTCTTCCTGTGCCACTTTAAAGCATCGGGGCGCTTCACCATCGGTAGTTTTCAAACCGCCATAAGCATAACTTAAAATGATGTCCACACTCTTACCGTTTTTCTTGGATGTTTTATACAGAGGGCTCTGCCAGTTTTCAATTTTACCATAAACAGAGCCTAACACCGTTCTACCCAATCGATCGCTGACAGGCTTTTTGTTAAGGGGATGGATGGGGTCTTTATCTGTGGGTTGCGGTGCACGGTCAATGGAGACTACAAAAGATGTATCCTCTGTTTCGTAGTAAGTCTGAATCTGTCTTAATCTTGCTAGGCTGTTATCTCTCACCTGATAGTCATCCAGCCAGCTTGCATAATACTTCATAGCAGAGGGCGCCAACGTCATATAGACAAAATACATATGGTCATCTTTACTTTCGTTCCGCCATCTTGAAATCAGCGTATTGAATCTCTCTGTGAAATCCTTTTTGGTTCTGTCGGAACTGCCCTGATTCCACATAATACCACGAACATTCATATTCAGAATCGGTGCAATTTTTGTGTTAAAATATTTGCCACCGGGTTCGCCGGGCACTTCAGGGGGGGTATACTGTGCCATATTAGCACCGCTGACAGGATTACAGATACCGCCAACAGGCACTTTGAGTTCATCGTAAATAACCTTCAGGGAGCACCAACCCATTGCAGAATAGGTGCTGACAGTTTCTGCATCAGCAATCTTCCATTCGCCTGCCAGGTTGCTTTGGCGTTCTTCTGTGCCCTGATCCTTAGCATTCATAAACAGGCGGATATCGTTAATAGGCTCTTTAGGAAGCATTTCGGCAGCATAATCGCCGGTTGCTTTGGTTTTCATAGCCATATTGCTCTGACCACTTTGAATCCACAATTCGCCAATCAGAACATCGCTGACAGTTTTGGTTGAAGTTTTTGTAGCAAATGCAATTTCATAAGGGCCACCGGGTGACATTGTCGGTAGTTCCGCAATGAATGCACCTGCATCATCGGCTTTTACAGTTGTCTCTGCAACCATTGCATCGTTTGCAGTAATTTTTACATTCACATCTTCTCCAGGTGCAACAGTACCCCAAAGGCGAATGGTTTCGCCCTGTTGCAACAGCATATGATCACTGATGATATCCGGCAAAACAATTTCTTCTGCTGATGCAGAAAGACACATAGCAACCATCAGAATAAGCGATGCCGTTACAATTAATAAGACTTTAAAAATTCTATTGTCTTTCATTTAACGCACTCCTCACATTATGATTCACATTACCAGACTTTGATGTCAAACTTTTCCTTCATCAAAGACTCAACCAGATAATAATCTCCATAAGAGGTATATTGATGTAAGCCGTTTTGTTCTTTTAAAATACCCATCACATTCTCATCATAATCAATGAAAGGTTCCAGGATATTTTTAAGAATTTCCTTTGCTTTCATCAGCTTTTTGTTGCTTTTCTTCTTTTCCAGTTCCAGAATGCCGCATAACGTTACAGCAACGGCTGAAGTGTCTAAATTTTGTTCTTCAAACTCAGGCAAATGAAAATCCCAAACCGGCGCCTGGTGCTTGGACGCTCTCATAAACTTTTCTAACAGTTTAATAGAAGCATCTAAATACCGTTCTTCATTGGTATAATTATAGGCAATGGCAAAGCCATAAATTGCCCAGGACATTCCGCGGGTCCAACAGGAACCGTTACTGTATCCGCAATAGTTACTTTCGCCAATCGGCTCCCCTGTTTCCTCCGAAAAACGGAAGGCGTGAATCAAGGAGTAATCCTCACGAATAAAATATTTTATAGTGGTATCCGCATGCATCATAGCGATTCGTTTATAAAAGGGATGTCCCGTTACTTCACTTGACCAGAACAAAAGAGGCAGATTCATCATACAGTCAATAATGGCAACACCTTTACTCTCTGTAAAAAAGTGATCCTTTGCAAGCTCCTCATCCACATATTCCGGTGTTTTATAATCCATTCTACCCCAGGCTCTTATGTAGCCACCTTTTGGCTCATAACGCATTGCAAGAGCATCTGCTGCCTTAACAGCCATATTTTTATAATCCTCATCGCCGGTGAGACTATAGAGCATCACCGCATAGGGTGAATAGAGAAAGCCAACATCGTGCATGGTTTCCATAGGCGTATCGAAGACTTTGGCACGATATGCTTCTTTGAACTGTTCCGCCCAGGTCAGGAATTCCTTATCCTTGATATCTGCATATGCCCAAAGGGACATGCCGGTA
>SVJT01000098.1 GCA_015068865.1 Oscillospiraceae bacterium
ATAAGGCATACATTTTTAATTCACTGTAATGAGTGGTGGCAGCAGCTTTAGCTCCGTAGCTTCTGATGTAATCCAAAATAGCAACAGCCAGTGCCGCACCCTCCGTGGGGTCGGTACCGGCACCCAGTTCATCAGCCAGTACCAAAGAATTTGCATCTAAACGTTTAAGAATACTCACAAGATTCACTACATGAGAAGAAAAGGTACTCAAACTCTGCTCAATGCTTTGCTCATCGCCAATATCAGCAAACACATTGGAAAATATAGCCAATTTGCTGTGCTCTCCGGCTGTGACATGTAATCCGCTGGCTGCCATTAAAGATAACAGACCAAGGGTTTTTAAAGATACCGTTTTACCGCCGGTGTTTGGTCCGGTAATCACCAACGTATCAAAATCCTCGCCCAGATAAATATCCACAGGCACAACAATTTTAGGGTCTAAAAGCGGATGACGCCCCTTTTGAATGTTTACAATGCCTTCATCATTTAATTCCGGTTCAACACCGTTACAAGACAAAGAATATTTTGCCTTGGCAAACAGAAAATCAAGTTCATAAAGAGCTGATAAATTTCCTTTGATTTCCTCAGAAAACTCAACAGTAAACGCAGAAAGTTCTGCCAAAATGCGGTTAATTTCTTCTTTTTCCTCAGCTTCCAACGATGCCACAGAATTGGTTAATTCCACTACTGCCATCGGCTCAATAAAAATGGTCGCACCGGAAGCCGAAGCATCGTGAACAATACCTTTAATTTCATTTTTTGCTTCTGCACGAACAGGCAATACATAGCGGTCACCGCGCATTGTGATAATGGGGTCCTGCAATGCTTTTTGATATTTGGGCGAGCTGATCATTGTTTGCAGAGTATCACGAATTTTTCCGGTTAACGACTTCATTTTGCGTCGAATCTGATACAATTCCGGACTGGCACCGTCAGCCATTTCCTCTTCATTAATAATGGCATCTTCTATACGGTCTGAAACGTTTTTAAGCGGCGAAAGCAACGACAATAAACCAAAGACAATGCCTTCTTCCAAGGACTTATCATCTTCTAAATACCGTTTTACTGCCCGGGCAGTTTTGCAGAGAGACGCAATATGAAGCAGCTCTTTCATACTCATACTGCCACCTCGTTCGGCACGAAGCAGTGCCGGAGTCACATCAAAAAGCTTCATTCCCGGCGGATTGCCGCGACGCAAAGCAATCCCTACTGCTTCCGTCGTTTCCTTTTGCCATACTCTTGCTTCTTCCAAAGATGCCGTAGGCTCTAAATTTAAAATTCGGTTGCGAACAGGTTCATTTTGCGTAAACTCTGCTAAGCGATTTAAAATTTTATCAAATTCAAGTGTTTTAAATGATTTTCTATCCATAAGCATCTCCGTTATACAAGGATTCCCCGCCATTGGCGGGGAATTTTATTATGCAATGCTATCTAATAATTTCTGAACATCCTCGTGATGAATTGCGCTGATAAAACATGTACGAACCGTTAAAGCATGCTCCAAATGTTCTTTCGCTTCTTCTGTTTTTCCAACACCAATTTCAGCCACTGCAGCATTATAATATGCTTCAATAAAGGTCGGTTTCTTTTCCATCAGTTCGCAGGCATATTTGTAGGCTTCTTCAAATTTCTCTAATTTATTGTAGAGCTGTACCAAATTATCCAGAATCACTTTATCGTCTTTATTATAATCATAAGCCTCCAGATTAAAGGCTTCTGCTTTTTCCATATCGCCCTTCAGGATATAGATATAACCCAAGCTACCGTAAACAGTCGTAGTTTTGTATACTTCAAAAATTTCTTCAAATTCTTCCAAAGCTTCCTCTAAACGACCGGTTTTCAGCATTAAAACTGCATGATTTGATTTCGCTGTAAATCTGATTTTCGGATCTTTCTCACGAAATGCCAGCACAGAATTCAACAGAGCTTCAGAGCGTTCTACGCGTCCTTCCCGCATTAAATAATAGGCATATGTAATTTTTTGGCTGGTATTCATGCCACGCTTTTCACCGCGTTCAAACCAACGAAATGCACCGTTTATATCACCGTTACCATAGCAGCGAAGCGCCATTAAGTGACATAGAGATGCAAAACGCTTGAAATAATAATAAGCCAATATACCAATCAATAATATAAAGCCAATGAAAATATTTGTTGAAAAAGCCCAAATCAATAAAATGATAAAACCAATAATCAATATAAATTCCATCATAATCCGTTCACCTCAATTATACTTATCCTAAAACCTTATAAAGTTCTGCCGCATCGCCTTTGCCCACGTGCTCAACTACTTTCAACACTTCAACACGCATAACTTTTTCGCCAAAACGAAGTTCCAAAACATCGCCTACTTTCACATCGTAAGATGCTTTAGCCACGTTGCCGTTAGCTGTCACACGACCCTGGTCGCAAGCTTCATTGGCAACTGTTCGGCGCTTAATAATGCGGGAAACCTTTAAAAATTTATCTAAACGCATAGTCATCCTCTTTCTTTACCAAGCTACAAAACCAACTTTTTTATATACCTTGCGCAAGGTTTTAGAAGCAATTTTCGCTGCTGTTTCAGCACCTTTTTTATAAATATCCTCTACATAGGCTTTGTCACTCTGCAACTGAGCAAACTTCTCACGAACAGGTGCCAGTTCAGCAGCTACAGCCTCACCCACTGCCTGTTTAAAGTTGCCGTAACCAAAGCCTGCAAATTCCTTTTCAGCTTCTTCAACTGTTTTGCCGGTTACAGCGGCATAAATGGTAAGCAGATTGGTAATGCCCGGTTTATCTTCTCCGGCACGAATTTCTGTATCGGAATCCGTAACTGCACGCTTAAATTTCTTGATAATAACCTCTTCTGGGTCTAAAAGCCAGATATAACCATTGGGATTGGGGTCAGACTTAGACATTTTATTTTCCGGCGACTGCAGACTCATCACTCTTGCACCGGTTTTACCGATATAAGGTTCCGGCACGGTGAAGGTTTCACCATAATGGAAATTAAAGCGATTTGCAATATCGCGGGTTAATTCAATGTGCTGAAGCTGGTCGTGACCAACAGGCACTAAATCTGCTTGATAAAGCAGAATATCTGCCGCCATTAAAACAGGATATGTAAACAATCCTGCATTAATATTATCCGCATGCTTTTTTGATTTATCCTTAAACTGTGTCATACGGGACAGTTCGCCCATCTGGGTGTTGCAGGATAAAATCCAGGCCAGTTCAGCGTGAGCCGAAACATGGGACTGAAAATATAATATAGATTTTTCAGGGTCAATGCCACAGGCAATATACTGCATTAACACTTCAAGACTCCGCTTGCGAAGCTCAGCAGGGTCCTGACGGACGGTAATAGCATGCATATTCATAATCGAATACATACAGTCATACTCATCCTGCAGTTTAATCCAATTTTTCAATGCACCTAAATAGTTGCCCAGGGTTAATTCACCGGAGGGCTGCATACCTGAAAATATACGTTTTTTTCTTTCAACTGTCTGTTCCATAGTAACTCCTTTGTGCCGGAAACCGGCTATACCATTACAGGCGTTCTTTTAACAGATCGCCTAAAATTTTAATTCCTTTTTCAATTTTTTCATCGCTCATGGTTGAATAATTCAAGCGGAAGCAATGACTGGGCTTATCAAGGTCTGTCATAAAAGCATTGCCGGGTACAAAAGCAACCTTGCGCTCCACAGCCTCAAGCATCAGTTTGCCGGTGTCTACACCCTCAGGCAGAGTAACCCAAATGAAAATACCGCCATCCGGTCTTGTGTAAGACACATTCTCCGGAAAATATTGATCCATGCAGGAAAGCATTAAATGACAGCGATGCTTGTAAAGCTTTCTGCTGGTTTCAATCGATTCATCAATATTGTAATCCTTAAGGTAGCGGGCAGCGATCATCTGCGAGAACACATTGGTATGTACATCGGTTGCCTGCTTACCAACTACAATCTTCTCCATAATGCCCTTATCCATAATGAGATAAGCTAAACGCAAACCGGGAGAAAACACCTTAGAGAAAGAACCTAAGTAAATGACATTGCCTGTGGTATCCATCGACTTAATGGTGGGAATCTTTTCTCCTGAGAAACGAAGTTCACCATAGGGGTTATCTTCCAAAATCATAACATTGTATTTCTGTGCCAGTTCCAACATACCTTTACGAACTGCAAGACTGGAAGTAATACCGGAAGGATTCTGGAAGGTGGGAATGGTATAAATCAGTTTAATATTGTTATGATTCTTTAAGGTTTCTTCCAGCACAGCCAAATCCATACCGTCTTCATTCATCGGCACGCCATATAATTTAGCATTATATGTACGGAAGGTGTTTAAACAGCCGATAAAGCTGGGTTCTTCACAAATAACGCCGTCACCTTCGTTTAACAGCACCTTGGCGGTCAGGTCACAGCCCTGCTGAGAACCGCTGACAATAATAATATCGTCATTTTCTCTGCCGATGCCTTCTTTTTCTTTCATTCTCTTAAGAACAAGCTCTTTTAAGGGTGCATAACCTTCTGAAATGCCATACTGCAGTGCTGTGATGGGCTCATTATCCAAGATATCATTACAAATTGCCTTGATATCAGCAACCGGGAAGCTTTCCGGTGCGGGCAGACCTCCGGCAAAGCTGATTACATCAGGCTTACCTGCTACTTTAAAAATTTCACGGATAGCCGACGCCTTCACACCTAGCATTTTGTCTGAAATCAAATTTGAAAATTCCATTGTTGTTCCTCCTTACTTTATACCAAAAAACCGCTTGCCGTTTTCACAAGTCAAACGGGCTGTTTCTTCTACTGTTAATCCCTTAATAGCTGCAATTTCTTTTGCTATAAACGGTACATAAGAGCTGTCATTTCGTTTGCCTCGATGGGGTTCCGGTGTCAGATAGGGACTATCTGTTTCAATAAGTAAACGGTCCATAGGAATCATGTTAGCAGCTTCTTTTGCTTTTTTTCCGTTTTTAAAGGTCACGGGACCGGCAAAAGAAATATAAAACCCTAATTTTAAAAGCTCCTGTGCCATTTCCGGACTACCTGAATAACAATGCATTACACCGCGGAAATAACCGGAGTCCTTAATAATCTGCATACAATCAGCATGAGCATCACGGTCGTGAACAACGTAGGGTAAATCCAATTCTTTAGCTAATTCTATTTGCCGACGAAACCACTGTTTTTGGAGTTCTCTTGGGCTGTTATCGTAATAATAGTCCAAGCCTATTTCGCCAATGGCAACCACCTTAGGTTCTTTTGACATTTGTGCTAAAGTGGCAATATCCTCATCCGACATTTCTTCTGCTGCGTGAGGATGAACGCCCACCGCCGCATAGATACCGTCATATGTTTTCGCAATCTCAATGCTTTTTCGTGAACTTTCCATATCAGCGCCTATGTTAACTGCTAAAGAAACACGGGCATCCCGCATTTTTTGAACCACCGTATCACGGTCTTCTTGGAAACGCTCATCATCTAAATGTGTATGTGTATCAAAATACATATTGTATCCCTTCTAACTGCAATAGCCGGCATCCTCAGGCAGACCATCCTGTGCTGCTGCCGTGGTGGCAAGTTCATCACAACGCTCATTCTCAGGGTGACCGTCGTGACCTTTCACCCAATGAAATTCCACGTTATGTCGTTTCATTTCATCCAGCAGTTTCTGCCACAAGTCCGGATTGAGGGCTTTTTCCTTGTTGCTCTTCACCCAACCTTTTTTCTGCCAGCCATAAACCCAACCTTGATTCACCGCATCTACTACATATTTACTATCGCTATAAATCAAAACGCGGCAGGGTTCCTTCAAACGCTCAAGGCCGCGTATCACCGCAAGAATTTCCATCCGATTATTAGTCGTCAACCGATAACCGCCTGAAAGTTCAAGCGTATGTCCACCATAGCGAAGAATGGTACCCCAACCGCCTGGTCCGGGATTGCCGGAGCAAGCACCGTCGGTGAACAATTCAACTGTTTTCAGTTCACTGTTTTGTGCAGGCATTGTATTCCTCCAACT
>SVJT01000099.1 GCA_015068865.1 Oscillospiraceae bacterium
AAGTAAAAGGCGTGCTCCCGCGTGATGTTATCCGTGTCGTTACGCCCGGTACCATAACAGATACTGCTCAGCTTGAAGAAAAAAGCAACAATTTTCTCTGTGCTGTTTACGAAGTCGAGGAGCACTATGGTGCTGCCTTTGCAGATATCAGCACCGGCGAATTGTTTTTAGTTACCTTGCCCTCCTGGCACAAATTACTGGATGAACTGGCACGGTATAAACCGGCAGAAATCATTTGTTCTGCTTCAGTTTATGCAAACGAACCGCTCCGTACCGAGATTGATTTGCGGTTTAACACCAGAATGGATCCGGTTTCCTGCGAGCCGCAATGGGAACACTCCCGCGAATTGATTATACAGCAGTTTAATGTCGACTCCCCTTCAGACCTATCCTTATCTGAAGACGTTTGTGTGATTAACACATTAGGTCTGTTAATTGATTACTTAACGGCTACACAAAAAACGTTTTTAAAACACATCCGCGCTGTGCGACACTACAGCGCAGAGGATTATATGGAACTGGATGCCAACACCCGGCGAAATTTAGAACTTACCGAAACCATGCGTTTGGGCAGCAAAAAAGGTTCTTTACTTTGGGTATTGGATAAAACCAAAACAGCAATGGGCGGTCGTATGCTGAAAAGCTTTTTGGAAAAACCTTTGGTGAACTGCACCAAAATTCAAAAACGTCTATATGCTGTAGACACCTTGCTGAAAAATGCTGAACTGCGCCTGGATTTAATGGCAGCGCTGTATGAAATCCAGGATTTAGAGCGACTAATTGGTCGCATTGTCTGCAAGTCGGCTACACCCAGAGAATTGGTCGCTTTTAAGCGTTCTCTCCTTGTGTTACCGGAGGTTGAATTGTTGCTTGCAAGGTTAGACTCTCCCTTAATTAATGAATTGTCTGAAAGTCTTGACACAATGGGTGATTTATTAGACCTTTTAGATGCCTCCATTCGTGACGATGCCCCCAACATCACCCGTGAAGGCGGCATCATTAAAGACGGCTACGATGAAGAGGTTGATATTAACCGCGATTTAAAGGATAACGGTCACGAAGCTGTTACCCGCATGGAAGCGGCAGAGCGTGAACGAACAGGCATTAAAACCCTGAAAATCAGCTATAACAGAGTGTTTGGATATTATATTGATGTGCCAAAATCCTTCCAGGGCGATGTGCCTCCCGAATATATCCGTAAGCAAACTCTGGCTAATAACGAACGGTATATTCATCCTGAGCTGAAAGCCTTGGAAGATAAGCTGTTGGGTGCTGAAGAGCGTCTCCGTCAGAGAGAATACAAGCTCTTTTGTGATATCCGCGATACCATTGCTCAAGAGGTGGAACGTGTTCAGAAAACAGCTACGGCTCTGGCTCTAACTGACGTACTCTGTTCTTTTGCAGAGGTGGCAGCCAAGAACAATTACACAATGCCAACAGTGGATATGTCAGATGGCATCAGCATTCGTGACGGTCGGCATCCTGTCGTGGAGAAAATGCTGAAGAACGAACTGTTCGTCCCCAATGATGCCGAATTAAACTGTAAGGACGACCGTTTTCTCATTGTGACCGGTCCCAATATGGCCGGTAAATCAACGTATATGCGTCAGGTAGCCTTGATCACCATTATGGCGCAAATCGGCTCTTTTGTGCCTGCATCGGCCTGTACAATCGGCATTTGTGACAAAATTTTTACCCGTATCGGTGCCTCCGACGATTTATCTGCCGGACAGAGTACCTTTATGGTGGAAATGACAGAGCTTTCTGCCATTTTGAAAAACGCAACCGGCAAAAGCTTACTTCTGTTAGACGAAATTGGTCGTGGCACCAGTACCTTCGACGGTCTGGCCATTGCCTGGAGTGTAGCTGAATACATATCATCTAAAAAACTCGGAGCAAAATCCTTGTTTGCAACTCACTATCACGAGCTGACCGCTTTGGAAGGACAGCTTTCCGGTGTTAAAAACTACTCCATAGCCTGTAAAAAGCGCGGCGATAGTGTTACCTTCCTCCGGCGAATTGTCCGTGGTGGCGCTGATGACAGCTACGGTATTGAAGTTGCCGCTTTAGCCGGTCTGCCTCCGCAAGTGGTAAAGCGAGCGAAGGAAATCTTAACCTCTATTGAAAATAAGGATGATAAGTCTCAAACAAGCGCTTTATCCTCGCCAACAGTTGAACCGGGTATGCAGCTTGGCATTGCAGATATGCGCGGTACTGAAATCGTTGAACGGTTAAAATCGATGGATCTCACCACTCTAACCCCCATCGAAGCGATGAATGTTTTATTTGAACTGCAAAAGTTCGCCAAGAACTAACCCCACAGGAAAGGAAGTGAACGCTTCATGAAAATTTTGGCTGAAAACCGTAAAGCAAGGCACGATTTTTTTATCGAAGAAACCTTTGAGGCAGGTATTTCATTAAGCGGTACGGAAGTTAAATCCATTCGCAAAGGAGCTCTGAATCTAAAGGATAGCTTTGTCAGCTTTTCCGGTGGCGAAGCGTTTATAAAAAATATGCACATCAGCCCCTATGAACAGGGTAATATTTTCAATAAAGATCCTTTGCGCGACAGACGGCTTCTGCTCCACAAACGTGAAATTAATTATTTGTTTGGTTCTGTTAAACAAAAAGGCTTCTCTGTCATTCCGTTATCCGTCTATTTAAAGGATAGCTTAGTCAAAGTACAAATTGCCTTAGCCCGCGGTAAAAAACTCTATGATAAACGCGATGACATCGCTGCAAGAGATGCAAAACGGCAGATGGACAGAGCAATAAAGGCAAAAAACCAAATATAAATATACGCCACCGATAAATCGGTGGCGTTTTCTATATTCAAATTACAAAAACTTACTACAATTTTTCTGACCATGGCCCTGTTGACTAGATCAGAACTATCAGTTCTGCAGTAATGGGGAATCATTTCATCGTGTTATATGAGCTAAGTCCGTAGATTTCCCATGACTACTTTTTTTGTTTCTCTAAGAGAAAAGCTACTCGTCAGCAAATAGGCCACCTGTAAGCTTGTGGCTTGCTCAGCTCTATATAAGGACATTACTGTTGGGGTAGAAAGCCCATTTAAAAATATGACAATTACATAATAGCCCCATGACTTCCCACAAGGGGGTATACTTTTTCCACTTAATGGCAGAAGCCTCTCTAGAACCCCACCAGCTTATCTGGTAATTTTTGTTACGCAAAAAATAAAGCGCATCATATTGATGCGCTTTATTAATTCATTCAATTAAACTTATGATTCTTGTGTATCATCTAACTTGGCACCAGAACCACTGTAGAGACCCAGGCTGTATACTGTAGAAGGAGCCGTACTCTTTAACCAATTTAATTTAGCGCCAGCAGGAGTAACTCTTGCCAGATTTTCCATAACTCTGATTTCACGAACCTGCAGTTCGGGTTTGATATATTCTTTCACAGCTATATCCTCCTTACAAATTATTCAGCAAAAGTAACTGTTTCTTCTGCAGCAGCAGCATAAGTAGCACCTGCAGCATAACCAGCAACTTTATATGTTTGATTTGTTAAATGCTGATAAGCACCTTCAACAACGGAATCTTCAACAGTAATGCTGAAAGCACCATTATGACCGGTAGCCATTGCTGCAAACTTTCTTACACCTTTATTTGCAGTAAATGCATCATAATCAGCAACATTGTTTAAAGCAACTTCAGCAATCTTACCTTCTTCTTCAGCAAGTAAAACACCAAAGTCTTTAGCATTAGATGCAGTACCAATTACAGTAAAACCACGACCTTCAGCCAAAGCTGTGCAACTGGTTACATTAATAACAGCATCACCTGTAACACCAACTTCTTCAAAGTTGATCACAACATTAGCAGTAGAAGCAGTAACGCCTTCTAAATTAACAGTAACAGCATTTTCATTGTTAACAACAGCTTCAACAGCATCGCCATTGTCAACTGTATAAGAAGCTACTTTATAGCCATTATAGGGAACAACATAAACTTTGAAAGAATCGCCATAAATTGTTGTTTCATCTACAATAATTTCGCCTTTTTCTGCATCAGCAGTAACATTAACTTCAACGCTTGCCAATTTGATTGACTTAGGTTCGCCAGCAGCTTCACTGGTAGAACCAACCTTAATGGTCGGAGTTGCAATAGCATCTTCCAGATCAATGCTGAATGTAAAATCACTTACTTCGCCGGAAGCATTAGCTGTTTTCTGGTCAATGTAAATAATTTCATTACCATTTTCAGCTAAGAAAGCAACCTGATCATCAGCACCGGTTTTAACATTGCTCACTGTAACTGTAGCTGTAGTGCCATCATAAGTTGTAACCGCATTATAGTCAGACAATGCAGCAAATGCAGACATATTCATGCTCAAAAGCATTGCGCCAGCTGCCAGCGCCGCCAAAGTTTTCTTTAAACCTTTCTTCATTAATCACACCCACTTTTCATAATATTAATAATTTATCATGATCCTAAATGTATTATAATACAAAAAAAACCGTATGTCAATAAAAATTAGTCATCATTTTGTAATTTTTTTCGTTTTTGGCATTTTTCACAAATGAAAGGAATCCCATTTGTGAAAATGAGCAAATCCTCTATCAAATTTCTCTTTTTTATAAACTCTCCACTAAAAGTTTTTCCAAAAAGTCTGTAACTTCGGGCAAACTGCATACCTGAGTTCCCTCTTTTGTCGCCGTTACGGTTCCGGCCGCCGTCGCCAGACAAGCCGTTTCCTTTATGCTCATTTTCTGTGACAAACCATAAGCAATAGCCGCCACCATCGAATCACCTGCCCCTACTGTACTTCTGCATTGAACAGCCGGCGGTTTCACATAATAGCGTTCATCTTTCGTCATAAAAACAGCACCGTCTGCTCCCATAGATACTGCCAGCAACTCAATTCCCTGTTTTATGATAGTCTCTCCGCAAAGAAGCAGATCATTCATTCCTGAAATTTTTCTTCCAATATATAATTCCATTTCATATAGGTTCGGTTTCACAGCAAAAGGTACAGCCTCCAAACCTTTTTGAAAACGTTCTCCCTCTGCATCCAACACGGTCCGAATCCCCTTTGCTTTGGCTAAGGTTGTCAATTCCTTATAAATATCTGTTGAAATCCCGGGAGCCACACTACCGGACAGCACTAAAATCTCCGTATTCCCCAACTGCTCTTTTAATAAAGAGAGAAATCCTTCTTTTTCTTTTTCCGACACATTAAAACCCGGTTCATTAATTTCTGTTATCTGCTTTGTTACCTTGTTATATAGTTTATAGTTGGTTCTGGTAATTCCGGGAACTGTCAAAAAACGGTGTTCTATCTTCCTTTCCGTTATTTCCGATACCAACACATCACTACCCTGCTTGCCCATTATTCCCGTCGCCAAAACTTCTGCATTAAAGTACTTTAACACCTTCGCAACATTAATGCCTTTTCCTCCGGCATCCGAACGAACCTCTTCTACGCGGTTTAAACCGCCTTCACAAAAGCCGTTAACTTTCATCGTTTTATCAATACAGGGATTCAATGTCACCGTAACAATTTTCTGCCTTATGTTAAACACCCCTTTGCCTATTCTGTATTTGAATATTATTTTATCATAAATCTATGTGCTTGTAAACTTCCCTGCAAATTTATTTTTCCGGACAACGCTTGACTCTTGACAAATCTCGCTGATTCGGTTACAATAATACCATTGATAAAACATCTTGGAGAAGTACCGAAGTGGTCATAACGAGGCGCACTCGAAATCCATCAAATAATTTTGAATTTGTTGGAACTAAAACTTCCGCAAACGCTGTAACAGTGCGGTTTTCAGCAATCAGTGCTGACAATAAAGAAATTCTTTTCTAATGAAATTTCTAATAAAACTTAATATTTGCTTTAAACTCATCTTTTGAGTTTATATATACACGGAGCGGTATCGAAGTGGTCATAACGAGCGCGACTCGAA
>SVJT01000100.1 GCA_015068865.1 Oscillospiraceae bacterium
TGTGATCCGTGGTGCAGAAGTTAATTTATTGGATTTTGATGCCAAAGTGGATTTAGAAGATGTTATTTTGCAGAAACTGGATTGGGTTATTGCCAGTGTGCATAATCCCTGTATTGAGTCCGGCACGGTAGAAGACCATACCAATATGTATATCAAAGCCTTGGAAAATCCTCTGATTGATGCCTTGGGACATAGCGGTACACCAAATTTTTCTTATGATATTGATGCGGTGTTGGAAACTGCAAAAAAGCAGAATAAAGTGATTGAACTGAATAATCACAGCTACACAACGCGCCCCAAAAGTGCAGAAAACTGCAAAAAAATTGCCCGTCGCTGTGCGGAGCTGGGAGTTTGGGTTTCAATTTCTACCGATTCTCACAGTATGTATGAATTGGGCGATACGGAACGAGTTTGGGAGATGGCAATGGAGGCCGGCGTGAAAGAAGAACAAATTGTGAATCTAACAGCCGAACGCTTTCTGACTTACCTTTGCCGGCGCAAAGGTTTTGACAGAGCAATGTTTGAGAATACCGGTTTTTAAACCGTTGGGAGTCAGTTATGAATAAAGAATTGCTTTCTATTTTACAAGCAAGAGACGATGTAAAGATAACAGAAAATGCTATGATGGCACCCTTTACCTCTTTTCAAATCGGTGGCCCGGCAGACTGGTTGGTGCAGCCGGAAACAATAGAGGCATTGGTGTTTTGTTACGGCAAACTCAAAGAAGAGGGCATTCCTGTAACAGTAATTGGTGCAGGCTCGAATCTTTTGGTGGCAGATAGCGGTATTCGCGGTGCAGTCATCCGTTTGGCAAAACCTTTTTCAAAGGTTGAAAGACAGGGGGATATGCTTATTGCGGAGGCAGGGGTATCTTTGGCAAAACTTGCAGCAGAGGCTCTTTCGGGAGAACTTTCAGGATTGGAGTTTGCCAGTGGCATTCCCGGCTCTTTAGGAGGCGCGGTGTTTATGAATGCCGGTGCCTATGGTGGAGAAATGAAGGATGTTGTGATGAAAACGGAGTATGTAACAGCTGACGGTAAACTTAGAACGGTAGAAGGTGAAGCGCACGGTTTTGATTATCGAAAAAGCATATTTGATGAAATGGATTGCATCATCTTACGTTCAACTCTAAAACTCAGAAAGGGTGACCCGACAGAGATTCGTGCCACAATGCTTGATTTAAATAATCGCCGTCGGGAAAAGCAACCGCTAAATTATCCCAGCGCCGGCAGCTTCTTCAAGCGCCCCACAGGGCATTTTGCCGGTAAACTGATTGAAGATGCAGGCTTGAAAGGAACCGGCATTGGTGGTGCACAAATCTCTGAAAAACACGCCGGATTTTTGATAAATACCGGTGGAGCTACAGCAGAGGATGTATGTAAGCTGATGGCGTATGTGAAAGAACGTGTTTTTGAACAATTTGGGGTAACCTTAGAACCGGAGGTCCGGTGCTTAGGTGATTTTTCTGAAATGATAAAAGCGTAACAATATAAATGCCGCAACAAAAAGCAGTGTTGCGGCATTTATGTTGTTAAATACTGTTTTTTTCTTGACTTTTATAAAGTGGGGGAGTATAATAAAGCTAAGTTTGATAGGCCAAGGTCAAACAATAAAAATTTTGGGGGTATAACCATGAGTGGTATTTTGGCTGTATTTGCAGTAATTGCATTTGTTATTGCACTGGTTTTTTCAATTATATGTTTTGTTGTCGTATTGCCTGAGAAACAGTATTCTTCTTTAAATCCTTTCTTAAAGGCAGTAGCCGATATTTTTAATTTCAAGTCCTTATTGATTGAAAAAATTCTGAAGTTCTTTTATCTGTTTTCGACAGTATTTATTATTGTATATGGTTTCTTTTCAATGTTTAGCGGAGACCGTTACACCAATATGTTTTTACCTGGTTTGTTGACCATGATTTTAGGACCTATTATTCTGCGTCTTTCTTATGAGTTTTTAATGATGATCGTTCTTTTGGTAAAGAATGTGATTGAAATTAATAAGAAGTTATCCAATAAAGCAGAAACAACTGTTACATATGCAGCAGAACCGATTTATGCACAGGAGCCCGCTTCTGCACCGGTACTTGTATGCCCGAATTGTGGCAGCAAACTGGATAATCCTGATATGGCATTCTGCACCAAATGCGGTGCCAGACTGTAAAAATTAATTGTACTTGGCCGACTGTTAAATGATCATGAAAACACCTGCAAAACTACTGTTTTGCAGGTGTTTTTTGCTTAGGTTATAAAAGAAAAGTTTCTCCTGTTTTTGTATCTTCCAACAAGAGTTTGCCGTCGGAACGGAAGGTTAGTCCCAGTCTGCCGGAATTGTCTTTGGGGTTAATCTGCCGGATGTGATTGTCCGGCTCGTACAGGTGCCAGGCGGGGATATCCGGCTCAATATCCTGAATCAGGGCAAAGGCACCTATGTATTCGGTGGCGAATTCTGCCGGCTTAAAATTATAGAAGTGTGTGCCGTCAGGATTTTTGGTTTCTTCCATTTCGGCTTGCATCTGTAACATCTCACAAGGGAGAATTTTAATGCCAAAGCCGTTCTGACGGACAACCACCCGTTTATCGTGGAAAATACGGATATCTGCGTCGGCTTTGCTGTTATCAACAGCAAAACGGCTGATGGGTTTTACGGGTACTTTGGTTTTAATGTGGTCGATGGCAAACATCATATGTCCCCGGAGCTCTACCCAGATTTTTTCAGCAGAAAGAACCTCTTCATCGTAAGCCTGTGTGCAATCAAAACGGATGTAGGACATATCATCCTTTAACTGAATCCGTTCTGCTGTTTCTGCGTGAAGTTGTTCGCCGTCTAAGCAGCAAGAGGCGGTTTTATCAGGGGTAATGATTTCGCCGGTTTCGGTTTCAAACAGAAAATAGTTTTGAGCGTTGATAATCATAAGCTCATAACCTCGTTGTAAGCAGCTTCAATGTAGGCATCCAGCTCGCCCTGCTGATAGAGGTATTCTAAGAGAGTATACCGCACGCGGAAGGTTCTTCCGCGCTGACAGCCTTCCACAAATTTTGCCTTGTCGGTAGCGGTCATAGGCAGCTTTAACACCTTTTGCAGCTCTAAAATGCTGTCAAAAGCCGGCAGATATTTTTCAACCAATGCCTTAATGGCTTCATCCTTGGTTTCGGCATACAGCTTTTTATACATAAAAATGGCAACGAAGGTGGCAGTGCCAACATCGTGACCGTGAAGCCTGAGTTCTCTGCCTGCTTCCAAGTCCATAATCTCCCAGGTTTGACCAATCATATGCTCGGTGCCGGAGGCAGGGCGGGAGCTGCCGCTATAGGCCATACCCATGCCGGATTCCAGCAAGCCTTTTAAGATTTTTTCAATAGAGGCAGGCTTTCTTTCAGCTAAGGTATAAGCCTCTTCCACACATTCTTTGGTTGCCTTCAGCACTGATTTGGCGATTTTATCGCAATAATACTCATCGGTGTGCATTGCAGAAAGCTCCCAGTCCAAAATAGCGATATATTTACCGATCATATCACCCACGCCGGCGGTCAACAGCTCATAAGGAGCATCTTTGCAGACGTCGATATCCAGAATGATGTGACGGGCAATGGAGCATTGATATACGGTTTTTCTTTTCGCTACCAGGAGGGGCGCCACAACGGAGGCATAGCCATCCATAGAGGGGGCGGTGCCGCAGATGCCGTAAGGGAGACCTAAACGGTAGCTGACCATACGGCAGATGTCGTTGACGGAACCGCCGCCAACAGCTAAAATATAATCCGGCAGGAGGGACATTTCGTTAATGTCATAGACCTCACGATCAATGCCAGCTTCAATTAACACACGACCCACATTGGTTTCGGTGGGGTGAGCACCGGCATCTAAAATGAAGCTGTGAGACAGCATACCGGCATCCTTTAACAGTTGTTCTACCTGTTTGCCGACAACTTTATATGTATTTTCATCGGCTACCATAAAAATCTGGTTATAACCCTTTAAAATTTCGGGAACCTTGTTGATGGCACCGGCAGATACTTCAATGCATTCCACCGGAGCGGTGTGTACCTTTTGCTCACAAGTACATTCCATTGTTAACATGGTGAATCCTCCTTATTTTCTCTCCGTTACATCGGCATAGAGAATGCCGTTTTTGTGTGCCTCTAAAAATGCCAGCATCATACAGCCGTAGGAATGAACCTCGTCATCCTGAGGCAGACGCTCGGTTACATATGCCTTCACGGTGCCTAAGGTTTTACCAAAACCTGCACACAAGCATCCGGGGCAGGAATTATGAGTGGCAAAATCATCGGTTAAACAGCGGCTTGCCAAAGCGGCAATGCCTTTTTCAAAAGCTGTTCTGTATGTTTCGCCTTTTAAAATGCCTTTTCTCATACCAACACCGATACCGTAGAGAATCAAACCGGTGCCGGAGGCTTCGTCCCAAGCCAGTTCTTCGGGGATTTCCTGCCGCCACATACCGTTATCGCCCTGGTATTCCAGCAGAGCATCTGTGTGGTCAAGAAAATACTCTTCCACAGTGGCACGGTGCTTTGAATCAGCAGGCAGATAGCGGATTAATTCGGTGAGACCTATATAACCCCAACCGTTACCGCGGCTCCAATGGTCGGCAGACATTCTTTTGGGGTTGGGCATAAAGCCCTTTGTCTGATGGAGAAGACCGCAGGTATAGTCCATTAAATGGTCATACATCTGGAGGCATTGGTACACGGCAAAGTCCACATATTTTTCTTCTTGCAATCCCAGACCGGCAAAGAGCATAAAGGGCGTGGTGCAGGCAACCACATCAATCCAGATTTTCGGGATTTCAGAGGTGGGCCAGCATAAAATGCCGTTGAGGTCTTTGGGTGCGTCCATAGTTTTTTCAGCAAAAGTACGCAAATCGACCTCCCACTCGGGAGCAAGACCTTTAAACACCATCCAGGCTTTGCCGTTGCCACCCACACGGTAAGATTCAAAGTTATAGTGGGGGTGGGGATATTTATCCGGATATAAATCTAAATAATCATAGCATTTTTTTAACAGTTCTTTGTCGTTATCGGCTACGGCAGTCTGTGCTAACGCATAGTAAGCCAAAAGACCGTAATAGGCCTCTACCGTATGCTGGCTTTCATAACGCCTGAAGATGTTTTTACAAATATCAATGGTTTTAACTTGCATTGTTATCTGTCTCCTTGCTTAGAATTTAGCAATACTTTCAAAATAAATATCGTGGATCTGCATATTGGGGCTGGAGTTCAGCACGAAAAGAAGCACGTCAACCACATCTTCCGGTTGCATCAGCTTGGTACGGTCAACAGGACGGTCGCCCCAGAATGCCGTATCGGTACCGCCGGGATTAACGGTGGTGACACGAATGTTACGACCGCCTAACTGCAACAGAAGTCCCTGGGACAGCATATTCACAGCGGCTTTGGCGGTGCAGTATAATGGTGCATTGCCGTTGGCGTTTCTGGCAGCCATACTGCCGATGTTCACGATGATAGAACCGTCGGCTGCTAAGGGTGCAAAGAATTTGCAGGATAAGAAGGTCCCTTTAACATTTACATCCATCATCGTGTCATAAGCGCTTTCAGGCGTTTCGGGAATTTTGCCGGGGATAGACAGACCGGCCAGGTTCGCCAAAGCATAAAAGGTGCCGTTTTTGGCGTGAGCTTCTTCATAAAAAGCCTGTACTTCGGCTTCGTTTGTAATGTCTACCACTTTATAAAATACATCGGTCATAGCAGAAAGTTCTTCTGCCAATGCCTTTAAATCCTCTGCCTGATTGGAGCATAAGGAAAGTTTTGCCCCTTGCTGAGCCAGCTTTTTGCACAATAACTTACCCATACCGCCACTGG
>SVJT01000101.1 GCA_015068865.1 Oscillospiraceae bacterium
GCAACCATTCTGAACTGTGCAGCCAGTGCTGTAAAGCCTTCTTCTTCAGCCTCATCAGCAAAGCGGGCATACATATCTGTCCATTCATAATTCTCGCCTTCGGCAGCGTGGAGCAGATTTTCAGCCGTTGCACCTAACTCGCCCAATGCTTTGAACCACAGTTTTGCATGTTCCTTTTCATTGTTTGCCGTTTCTTCAAAGATAGCAGAAATCTGCTGATAACCTTCTTTTTTAGCAACAGAAGCAAAATAAGTATATTTGTTTCTTGCCTGGCTTTCTCCGGCAAAAGCCTCCCATAAGTTCTTTTCTGTTTTTGAACCTTTTAATTCCATTTTAATGTCCTCCTAATCATTTAATCAGTATATTAAATATACAACATTTTCCTTACAATGTCAATGAATAAAACGGCACATTTTCATGTGCCGTTTAATTTTGGCATCACTAGATTAATTCAATCAAGCCATAGTCACCATTTTTACGTTTATATACCACGTTGGATTCCCCTGTTTCAGCATTGATGAAAATGTAGAACTGATGACCCAAAAGATTCATTTGCAAAATAGCCTCTTCAGGGCTCATGGGCTTTGTGGCAAACCGTTTGGTTCTCACAATTTTAAATTCTTTTTCTTCTTCAATAGCTTCAGCAAAGGGAATCTGTGCCAGCGCCGCTGCTTCAAAATTATCCTTCTTTAATTTCTTTTCAATTCTTGTTTTGTGTTTTCTGAGCTGACGTTCTAAAATATCAACAGCATTGTCAATGCTAACATACATGTCATCAGTTGCTTCTTCAACACGAACAATCAGACTGCCTGAATATACCGTTGCTTCCACAACTTGCTTTTCACGTTGCACAGAAAGAGTGACTGTCGCTTCAGTTTCTTTATGAAAATATCGATCCAGCTTGCTGAAGCGATCTTCGATCCTGTCTTTTAAGGCCTGGGTTAATTCAATCTGTTTTCCTGTCATTGTCAATTTCATATGGATCCACTCCTCTAAATGTATTCTAACAAGGTTTTTCCTTGTATCAGATATATACCCTGCTTTTTTTATTTCTAAACAACTTTTTTTCATTTTGCAAAAAAAAGTTTCATATACTTTACAAAACACACCCTAAGGAGCGATGTTTATGAAGAAGTTTGTTCTTATTTTCTTTATGGCTTTTACTGTTTTATCTGCTGTCTGTCCTGTTTTTGCCATAGATATTTCTGCCCGCTATGCCTGCGTGATGGATATGCAAACCGGCAGAGTTTTATATGAAAAAAATGCTTACGACTGTCACTCTATGGCAAGCACGACAAAAATTATGACCGCGTTGCTTGCCCTTGAAAACACAAAAGAAAATGAAGTTGTTACTGTCAGCAAAAATGCCGCCGGTACAGAAGGCTCCAGCATTTACCTTTCCGCCGGCGAAAAGCTTAAAATGGAAACATTGCTTTATGGATTGATGTTAAATTCAGGGAACGATGCAGCCATCGCCATTGCCGAACACGTTGGCGGTAACGTGGATACGTTTGCACAAATGATGACAGATCGTGCCCATGCCATTGGAGCTAAAAATACACAATTTAAAAATCCAAACGGGCTGGATGAAGAGGGGCACTATACCACCGCTTATGATTTAGCTTTAATTACCCGTACCGCTCTTTTAAATCCCCGTTTTGCTGAAATCGTTGCCACTAAGCATAAATCATACCCTGCTTCTGAAGGAAGCATTGCCCGTAGCTTTAGCAACCACAATAAGCTACTGTCTTTTTATAATGGCTGCATTGGGGTGAAAACCGGTTTTACCAAAAAGACAGGCCGTTGTCTGGTTTCTGCTGCAAAACGTGACCACGCTACTGTCATTTGCGTCACTTTAAATGCTCCGAATGATTGGAATGACCATAAAAAATTGCTGGATTATGGTTTTTCTGTGAATCAGTCCCGCCCACTTGTGTTAAAAGATATGGTTTTGAAAACTCTGCCGGTAAAAAACGGAGATACAAAAGCCTTGGACCTTTTAGCTGCTGAAGATTTTTATCTGTCTTATAACGGAAAAGAAGGTCTCAGCAAAATAGAACTTGATTACAAGCTTCCGGCCACTGTTCCTGCTCCCGTCACCGCCGGCTCCCAAATCGGCACACTGACAATCCGTTATAACGGAGAGACCTTATGTCAAATGGATTTATTGGCAGGCTCAGATATAGAATATCAAGAGCCGCCAAAGCCGACATTATGGGAAAACTTCGCTAATTTTTTTATAAATTTATTGAAATTTTAACAAAAATGCTATATAATAAAAGAAATAGGTTTTAACTTGAAAAAGTAACGTTTTAGGTGGTAGAAGGAGATTATATGGCTGAAGAAATGCGGTTGCAAAAATTTATTGCCTTGTGTGGCATTGCCTCCCGACGGGCAGCAGAAGAATTAATTATAAACGGTCGCGTTTCCGTAAATGGTTCCGTTGTTCAGGAATTAGGGACAAAAGTAAACCCCGATACAGATAAGGTAACAGTTAACGGCAAAACAATTTCCGCGCCGGAACCGAAGGTCTACCTGATGCTCAACAAACCCAAAGGCTATGTAACCACTTTGAAGGATAATTTTGACCGCCATACGGTTTTAGAACTGATACCGCCGGAATTGGGACGGCTATATCCCGTCGGGCGGCTGGACTATGATACTGAAGGTCTGCTTTTGATGACAAACGACGGCGATTTAACCTACCGTTTAACCCACCCCAGCCACGAGATCGCCAAAACCTATCTGGCTGTTGTTGCCGGGATTCCCTCAGAAGATGCCTTATCCGCTCTTCGCAAAGGCGTGATAATCGACGGTCGAAAAACTCACCCGGCACAGGTGATTCTGAAAAAGAAAAACGAAAAGAATGCACTATTACAAATAACCATTCACGAAGGCAGAAACCGACAGGTTCGAAAGATGTGCGAAGCGGTGGGACATGCTGTTTTAAAACTCCGCCGCATTGCAGAAGGACCCCTGCGTTTGGGTGATTTACCCATCGGCAGCTTTCGTCATTTGACAGAAGCAGAAATTGCAACTCTCGGAGGGAAATGATGATAACCATTAAAAAAATTGAAGATATGAACGAAATCAATGCTTACTTACAAGTCCAAGGCTTTAACCATACCTTTGGGATGGAACAGTTTATGGGAATGTATGACGGTGACCGTCTCATTGGTTTGGGTAGTATTGAGCTTTGTGTTACAAAGGTTTATTTAAACTTTATTCATACGGAAGAAAACACGCACGCTTTTAATTACGGTCTGGCAAAATCTCTTTTAAATATGGCTGACCTTTCCGGTGTAAAAACCGTTTACGGCAATAACCCTGACCTCAACGTCCTGTATATGGCTTTACGGTTTGTAACAGAAAATGATGAATATATGCTTTCTTTAGAAGGTTACTTTACTGAAGAAAGCTGTCACTAAATGCACAGGAGGAATCTTTTATGGCTGAATTACGTTTTAACCCCTTAACCAAAGACTGGGTGATGATTGCATCTCATCGTCAGAACAGACCCCAGATGCCCAAGGACTGGTGTCCGTTTTGCCCCGGTTCCGGTAAAGTTCCGGAGCATTACACCGTACATAAATATGACAACGATTTTCCGGCTCTTTCTCAAACACCGCCGGTACCTGATGATGTAGCCACGGATTTATATAAAACCAAAGAGGCTTACGGTAAGTGTGAGGTTGTATTGTATTCTCCTGACCACACCGCCACCCTCTCGGATTTAAATGTACCGCACATCCGCGAAATCGTAGATTTGTGGACAGAACGCTTTGCTGAAATCCGCAAAGACGAAAATATTAAGTATATCCTGATTTTTGAAAACCGTGGCGAAGTGGTTGGCGTAACTATGCCCCATCCCCATGGTCAGATTTACGGTTACTCCTATATTCCAAAGAAGCTGGAATTAGAGCTTGCCTCTGCCAGAGAACATTACGAAGAAAAAGGTCATTGCCTGTTCTGTGATATTTTAAAAGAGGAACAGGACTTTGCAAAACGTATTATCATTGAAAATGATGATTTTGTAACCTATCTACCCTTCTGGTCTGAATATCCCTATGGTGTACACATCATTTCCAAGCGTCATTTAGGCACCTTAGAGGATATGACCGATAACGAAAAGAACAACCTGGCAACCATTTTAAAGCAAACTGTTGGTACGTTGGACAACTTATTCGGCTACACCTTCCCCTATATGATGACTCTGCATCAAAATCCGGTCAACAGTGAAGATGCTACTGATATTTTCCATTTCCATATTGAATTTTTCCCGCCCATGCGTGCTGCAGACAAGGTAAAATACAACGCTTCCAGCGAAACCGGTGCCTGGGCACATTGTAACCCCACTGCTCCTGAAGAAAAAGCAGAAGAATTGCGGGTTGCCTTCAAAAAATTCATGAGCAAGGAGCAATAAAATGACACAGACTGAATTAAAACAGGAATTTATAAAATTATATGGCGAAGGCGGAGACATCCGTTTGTTCCATTCTCCCGGCCGTGTGAACCTCATCGGTGAGCACACCGACTATAACGGCGGTTTCGTGTTTCCGGCTGCTCTTTCTATGGGCACTACTATTGCTTTGAGAAAGCGCGATGACAACATTGTTCGAATGAAAGCTACGGACCTGCCGGATATGGTAACCATCGACCTTTCTGACCTGTCCGGATATAAGGATTTATTCTGGGGTAATTATCAGGCAGGTGTCTTAGATGAACTGAAAAAAGATGGCTATACCTTAGTGGGTTGTGATATGCTCTATGATGATACCCTGCCTCACGGCGGCGGTCTTTCCTCCTCAGCTGCCATTCAGGTTTCCACCGCCCTGACCTTCGCGACCTTAGCTAAAGAAGCAGAGGGCAAGGACGAACCTGTGGATATGGTGGCTATGGCTAAAATCGGTCAGCGTTCCGAGCACAACTACATTGGTGTTAAATGCGGCATTATGGATCAGTTTGCCTCTGCTATGGGCAAGAAAAACCACGCCATTTTCCTTCGTTGCAGCGATCTTTCCTATGAGCTTGTTCCAATGGAAATGGATGGTTACACCTTAATCATTTCCAACACCAACAAAAAACGCGGTCTGGCTGATTCTAAGTATAACGAACGCCGCAGCGAATGTGAAGAAGGTCTTCGTATTCTGCAAACCGTCCTGCCGGATATTAAAACCCTTTCTGACGTTTCATTAGATGACTTTAATAAATATGGAAAAGTTATTGAAAACGAAGTGGTATATCGTCGTGTACGCCACGTCATCTCTGAAAACGACCGTGTATTAAAAAGTGTGGAAGCTTTAAAGTCCGGCGATATGAAAACCTTTGGTGCTTTGATGAATGCTTCCCACGATAGCCTGCGGGATGATTATGAAGTGACCGGCATTGAACTGGATACTTTAGTTTCAGAAGCACGAAATATTCCCGGTGTTATCGGCTCCCGTATGACCGGTGCCGGCTTTGGCGGTTGCACCGTAACCCTGGCAGAAACCTCTGCAACTGAAGAATTTATCGAAAAAGTCGGCAAGGCTTACGAAGCAAAAATCGGCTATGCCGCTTCCTTCTATTTATCAACTATCGAAGATGGCGGACACGAAATTTTCTGATTTTAAAGAATAAAAAAAGCGACCTTTGACAGTCCTCAATAAAACAGTATAGGTATTGACGGTCTGTCAAAGGGTTGCAGAGAGTTAAGCATATCACATTTATAGTGTGGTGTGCTTTTTCTCATATATGGGGTGAAATGTAGTGCAATAGGGGTTGAAAATCGCTTGTTTTATGCGGTTAAAATGCACGAAAACAGACAAGGTAATGTGTTT
>SVJT01000102.1 GCA_015068865.1 Oscillospiraceae bacterium
CAACAGGAATCTGACGGTTTAATACTTCATCACGTAGGGTACGCATTATTTCAGCACCGGAATAGTCCTTTGCGGCATGCATACGTTTACGAGAGGTACCGCCACCATGGGTGGTAACCATCGTACCGTCAGCATCTTTATCAAATTCAACACCTAAATTTGAAAGCCACTGAATGGCTTCCGGGGCATCGCAAACTAATTTAGAAAGCAGTTCGCGTTTAGCAGCAAAATGACCGCCACCAAAAGCATCCACAAAGTGAATTGCCGGGGAATCATTAGGCTTATCAGCCGCCTGAATACCACCTTCTGCCATCATGGTGTTGGCATCACCCATACGGAGTTTGGTTACAATCATAACCTTTGCACCGGCTTCGTGTGCTTCAATCGCAGCGGAAGTACCGGCACCGCCACCACCGATAACCAGAACGTCTACATCATAGGTCACATCGTTTAAGTCGATGTCTTCCGCTTTAATGCGGCTTTTAGCCTGAAGTAATTCGCACAGTTCACGAGGTACTTCCTGACCCTTGTTGGGACCAAATTTCAAGGTTTCAAATTCATTTTTTTTATAATCAGGATGATATGCAGCCAGCAAATCTTCCTTTTGTTTAGCCGTCATGCGGTCAGGTTCTAATGCAATATTTTTTTCTCTTGCCGCTTCAACAGCTTTAATGGATTTTTGAAATTGTTCAGAATACATTCAGCTCTCCTCCTTACTTCTCGATTTCACGGGTGTTATAGAGTTCTTTTAATTCTTCAACAGGCTTTTGCATTAAAGCTTCCATCAAGTCGTTAAAGGTTCCGTCTTTAATCTCTTTCACACGTGTATCCAGATGCTCACAACCGGGTGCTAAATACTTTCCGTTAATTCTGCGGGCAAGCATTGCCACCTGGGGATGAGAAATGCCGGCAGGGCAACGTGAAGAACAAACGCCACACATTACGCAGTCGAAAGATTCTTCGGCACACTTTTCAAATTCACCACGCTGAGCATAAGCAATATACTGCATAACATTTAAGCCCTGAGTACAACTCTTGGTGCAAGCATTACAGCCAACACAAGCATAGATTTCGGGGTAAAGCTGCATCATAACTGCTTCTGTGGGGGTGATTTTTTCCATATCATATACTTCTTTAACTAAGGGGAAGAACGGCAGCGTTGCAATATACATATTGTCTTCTACCTGGGTTTGGCAAGCAAGACAAGCTTTTAATTCTTTGTCTCCCTTAATACGGTAAACTGTTGCACAGGCACCGCAGAAACCGTTACGACAACCGCAACCGCGCACGAGCTGATAGCCGGCATATTCCATAGCTGTCATAATGGTTAAATTTCCAGGAACTTCATATTTTTTACCAAACAGAAAAATATTGACCATTTTTTCCATGTTATCACTCCTTTAATACTCATCCGGTAGTTCATCCAGCTCGTCAAACCGGAATACAGGACCGTCTTTACAAACATACTTAGAACCAACGTTACATCTGCCGCATTTGCCAACGCCGCATTTCATACGAAGCTCTAAGGTTGTATAAATCTGCGTTTTTTCAAAACCTAATGAATACAAACCGTCTAATGTGAATTTAATCATAATAGGCGGACCGCAGAGGACTGCAGTTTTATCAGTTGAAAAGCCCAGTTCTTTCACATAATTCGGCACAAAGCCAACATGACCGTCCCAACCCTCTTGAGGATTATCAATGGTCAGGTGAACGTTCACGCCTGAATCTGTTGCCCATTCATCAATAATTTCTTTATAATCAAGCAAATCATCTTTGCTTCTGGAGCCGTAAACAATATCAATACTGCCGTAACGATCACGATAGTGACGGCAATAGTTAATAACAGAACGCAAAGGCGCCAAACCAACACCACCGGCAATAAATAAAAGGTTTTTACCGGCAAAAGCGTCATCTACCGGGAAGGGATTACCGTAAGGTCCGCGGATGGTAATCTGTTGACCAACTTCAGCCTGATGGAGCCACTCTGTTACGCAACCACACTTTTTAATGGAAAATTCCATAAACTCTTCGTTGGTTGGTGAAGAGGTAATAGAAAACATTGCTTCGCCAACACCGGGCACAGAGAGCATTGCACACTGTCCGGGACGGTGGTCAAAAGCTTTTTTACCATCCGGTGTTACTACGCGAAAGGTTTTAATATCCGGCGTATCAATACGCACATCAGTAATCACACCAATTTTTGGAATCAGTGTTTCTTCACAATTATTCATTTTCTGCCCCTCCTATCCGTTTCATAACTTTTACTATATTCATAGAAATAGGACATTTAGCAAGGCAACGTCCGCAACCAACACAACTAAATAAACCGTCATTATTTTCGGGGTAATACACTAATTTGTGCATAAACCGCTGACGGAACCGTTCTTTCTGTGAAGTCCGGTTATTGCCGTGAGCCATTTTAGTAAAATCAGAATACATGCAGGAATCCCAGCAACGATAACGTACAACACCATTACCGGTATTAAAATCCTTAATATCATAGCACTGGCAAGTGGGACACACAAAGGTACAGGTACCACATCCCAAACAGGTCTGCGACAGTTCCTCCCAAGCAGGATGATTAAAGAAATCCATGGTTTTGCCACCGCCAAATGCTTCTGTTGTCACATCCTTAAGGGGTAGTTTATTCATAATGGTGTTAATGTCTTCTCTTTGTTTCTCCACGGCTTCTGTGCCGCATTCTTCGGTTAAACCATCAATTTTCTTTAAAAATTCAGCGCCTTTTTCTGTGTTGGCTTCAAAGAAAATTTCCTTTTCTGTCTTCCAAACAGACACATCACCGCAAGGCTCACCGGGGTTAATGCCAAAGGTCTGGCAAAAGCAGGTTTCAGAAGGTCTTGTGCAAGCCACAGACACAATGACGCCGTGTGCACGGCGATTGGCATAATAGCTATCCACAGGCTCAGACAAAAAGACTCTGTCTAACACATCGAAGCTCTTCACATCGCAGGGACGAACACCGAAAATTGCAAAATCTTCTGTTTCGTTTCTCACATCAATCACTTCAATGTTTTTGCCCTCAGTTTTAAACTCCATTAAATTTTCCATTTGAGGAAAGAAGAAATCTTTCGGGCTACTCACTGTGTTTAACTTCTCGCTCCAGGCTTTGCCCTCTTCCCACTTCCGATAAGAAGCACTGCCGTCGCTATCGTCAACAGGTAAATATAAAGGCATAGATTTTGCAATTTCTGCAAATACTGTATCTATAGCCGTTAATGAACATTTACGCATCTAAATCCCCCCTGTCAAAAATCTCACCGGGTTCTAAATCTTCGGTGGTATAGTTAACAAGCGGAGCGCGTGAACCAACTTCAGCACCTGCCTGATAGTCGCCGTAAAATTCATTAATATCCTTAATAAATTTACGGTTTAACAAGTGAAGCGGAATGTTCTGAGGGCAAACTCTTGAACATTCACCACAGTCGGTACAACGACCGGCCACGTGAAACGCTCTGATAATGTGGAACATTTTTTCTTCAAAACTGTTAGCCGCCGCTTTATTTTCAACACCGGAATTAGGGTTGTTAAATACACATTTTTCGCAGGTGCAAGCCGGACAAGCATCACGGCAAGCATTACAGCGGATGCAACGGGATAATTCGTTTTGCCAGAAAGCAAAACGCTCATCCGGTGTCATAGCCTCCAGCTTTGCCACTTCGTCAAAACGGGCAGAATCAATCACATCACCATCTTCACCCAACAGTTCATCATAGGCCACGTGCTTTTTGCTCTTGCAGTTTACACAACGTTCCAGCAAAGCATCTTCAGTTTTAACCAAAACAGGTGCATCGCTGTAAATGGTTGTTACAGAAAGATTTTCTCCATCACAACTGATTGCAGAAATACCTTCTCCGCAAACAGCTTTCACTTTGCTAATATCTACCATGCCGTCACAAGGAATGCCCACCGCATATACCTTTTCACGGTCAAAACGATGTTCTGTTAACAGTTGGTTAAAACTATAGGTATCGCAAGGCTTTAAAAACACTAAAATTTTCCCCTCGCATTTACCGGTTTGTGCAATTAAATATTTTGAAAAGTTTGCACCGCAAAAATCATTCCAAACAAACTTTTCTTTTACATCCTCAGCGTTTTTAAACACGGCAGGTGTAATATCATAATCAAACTCTCCTTTTTCCCAGCCAATCACCCAGGAAACGGTGCCGCTTTCAAGCAGAGAAACTGCTTTGTCAATTAACTGTTTTTGTGTTATCGTTTGCATCGCAGATCCTCCAATCGTTTATTTTCGCCCAGTGCCGCAACTTGCTCTGCAAAATCGTTCATCGTGGCTGCGAATTTAGCGCCCTCAGCTGCAGATACCCACTCCACTCTGGTGCGTTCTCTTTCAATGCCTAAAAAGTCCAGCATGGAAAATAAGAGTGCCATACGTCGACGGGTAAAATAGTTACCGGAGGTATAGTGACAGTCACCGGGATGGCAACCGCAGATAATGACACCATCAGCGCCTCTCTGGAATGCCCTGAGAATGAACATCGGGTTCACACGGCAGGAACAGGGCACGCGGATAATTTTAACATCAGCCGGATAGTTTAATCTGTTATTACCGGCGAGGTCAGCACCGGCATAAGAACACCAGTTACAGCAAAATGCTACGATTAAAGGTTTATATTCTTTCATTTGCATATCGCATCTACCTCCGCCATAATTTGACTGCTTGAGAACCCTCTCAAGTCCATAGCACCGGAAGGACAAGCTACCGTACAAGCACCGCAACCCTGACAAACAGCAGGATTAACAGATGCCACACGTCTTACCTTTGTGGTTCTGTCCGGCATACGGAATTCTTTATCCTCATAGGTGATAGCACCATAGGGGCAAACTCGTTCACAGCTTGAGCAACCATTACACATCATTTCATCAGAATGGGCAATACAGGGGTTGCCGGTGAGTTTATCTTTAACCAAAAGGGTAATTACTTTTGCAGCCGCAGCACTGGCTTGAGAAACTGTTTCAGGAATGTCCTTAGGTCCCTGACAAGTACCGGACAGGAATACACCTGCCGTAGGACTTTCCACAGGGCGCAGCTTAGGATGTGCTTCTGTAAAGAAGTCGTTGGTGTCCATGCTGGCTGTCAGCATCGTGGCTAAAGGACGAGCCGATTTATCGGGCTCAATAGCCGCTGCTAACACAACCAAATCAGCATCAATATGCAGCTGTTTGTTGTCAAGCAAATCAGATGCCTGCACTTTCAGTTTATCACCCTCAGGTGTTACCTTACCCACCATACCTTTAATGTAGTGCACACCGTATTCTTCAACAGCACGGCGATAGAACTCATCAAAGCTCTTACCGGGGGTACGAACATCAATATAGAATACATACACATCGGTATCAGGATATTTATCACGAGTCAACATAGCATGCTTTGCCGTATACATACAGCAGATTTTAGAGCAATATTCCTTACCCTTCTCGCTACAAGCATCACAACGGGAGCCAACGCACTGCACAAAGACAATTGTCTGCGGATGCTTTCCGTCGGAAGGACGAAGAAGCTTACCGGCAGTAGGACCGGCAGCATTGGTCAAACGCTCAAATTCTAAGGATGTAATCACATCTTTAGACTGGTTATAAGCAAATTCATCAAACTTATCCATAGAAATGGGG
>SVJT01000103.1 GCA_015068865.1 Oscillospiraceae bacterium
CGACAAAAGAACGGCTGGATTAAGCGCATTCTATTTTATAGAATGCCTTACTCCATGCCTCCCCCGCACCCCTTAAAACGACACAGGGGCGCTGCCCCTGGACCCCTTTACATAGAAAGAACACCTATATAACCCATTTATGGGTAGCTAGTAGTAATTGCATGGCTGACAGGCCAATAAAAAGCGCACTTGTGCGTAGCCAGTAAAGGGTAGGGCTATGCCCGAACATGAAAAACCACCCGCTATGCGGGTGGAGATTTATTTGTATATCAAAATCAATGGCCTATAAGCTCATCAGAACCACCGCTACAATGCCGATTACAGCACTTGCAAGCTGGCGATGGCTGAATTTTTCTTTGTATAAAACAGCGGAAATCAACAGACTGAACACAATGCCAAGTGCGGTTCTCACAGGGGTCATAAACGAAACCGCAAGAAAATTATATGTTATTAATATAAGCAAATTGTTCATTGCGTTAAAAAATCCGGTTCCGGCACCGTATAACAACCCGTGTTTACAAGTGGTTTTTAAGCTATCTTTTTCAAAAACAAAACCAAATATGAAAAATAATAGTGCAGCACCGCCGAGTGATAAGATTAAAAATTCGTTCTTATATACATCGCCAAATTCGCCGAACTGCATTCGGCCGATGATTACAATGGCCGCATTTGAAAGGGTTAAAAACAATACAGTTATGGCCCACCTGAGAGTTATTTTTTGTGTTTTTTCTTCGTTTTTCTGATAATTCATTAAAAACAAAGAAAATAAAATCAAAAACAGCGCTATATATGTGATAACCGTTGCGGGCTCGTGGAGAAAAATAATCCCGTAAAAAGTCGTAATCACAACATTAAACGAAAGGAAAAGTTTGGTCAAACCAAAGGAACCTGATTTGAAAGCGGCATACAGCGTGTAATAACCAATCATATACATAGTCGAACTGATCAGACCAAAAAAGATGATTTTATAATTGAATTGCAATCCGCCGGTATCCATTATGAAAAAATAAATCATTGCAAAAAGGCAGGTAATTCCATTAAAAAACATACCACCCTGACCGTACTTTTTGCCATATTGTTTAATGAGTATGGTTTCTGCCTGATGTGCAGTGAGTGAAAGTGTCAGTAAAAGCATACCGATTCCCATAAAAACACCTCAATTTTCGTTTCGCTTCGGAGCATATAACTGCCATCAGATTTCCTTTTCTGCCTTTGCCAGCTCAAACATAATAAAAGAAGAGCCGATATGACAGTTAATCCAGAAATTTCTGAGTTCAGTGCTGCAATTGGTTGTGATCCAGTGTGTGGGGATTACGCCCGTCTCCTTGTTTTGCATTCTCGTTATGGAATCGCCCAGTGCTCGTGCCTTTTCAAGATACAATTCATTACCGGTTACGGAATAAAGCTTGAGAAAACACTGTATAACACGGGCTGTGCTGCCATCAATGGGCACATACCAGTAATACTGTTCCAGGGCAGCCGGTGAATACCATTTTTCGTCTGGTTTTTTATCCGGTGACCATGGGGCAAAATCGCCCCAGACAACAAATTGATCTTCAATATAACGCATCAGAACGATTGCTTCTTCCAGCATTTCTGTATCGTCGGCAAGATTGTCTACAATATATTCAATAATTTTGCCGGCGTTTATATGACTCAGATTGCTGTAATTGCATGACAGCGTTGTATCCTCAAACTGTGCTTCCCAGTTGTAATTGTCAAGACATGTTCTTCTTATGTAAGAAAAATAATTGTTTTCAAGACTATGCCAGCATTCTTCACCGGTAATAGCATAAATTTCTGAAAGGAACAAAAGAATAGAGGCATCCAGACAGCAATTAGCAGTTTCGCTTTTCCCTGTCTTTTCAGAAACAAGAAGAGGCCAACTTCCGTTTTCGAGAACGTTATGTTTGTAATATTCGGCAATCTTAATGGCTGCATCATAATATTTTTTGTTTCCTGTAGCTTTCGCAAGTGCACAATAAGCACTGCCGACAAAAGCCGGATATATCATCATAACCTGATGCTCACGTTCTGAAACATCATCAGGCGCAGTAGAAGCCACCATTTCCTGATCCATTCCTTTAAAAGAATATGTGGGCGGAAGGCCGCAAAGAGGAGAATCCTCGCCATATGTAATAGAAAGCAGATAGTCAGCTGCACGGGTGGCAGTCAGGAGAGCGTCGTTAGCGTGTTCCGGCTCCAGTTCAGCATAGGCAATCATAGCTTTTATAATACTGCTTATCATTTTTGAGGGATAAACATTGTGATAATAATCGGGCTTAGGAACACCGTGGGTGAGCCAATAGCGGGTCGCCTCATCGTTAAACACATATCGAAAAGCTTTTGTTGCACATTCTTTATAGGAGCAGGTTCTTTTTGGAAGAGCAGCCCGACCGGGAAAAGAACTTATTTTACAAAACGTTCTCCCTCCGCAAAGATATGTTTTGCCTGTTGTTTTGCAAACCGCCTCCACGGTGAGCTCAACCATACCGGCCTCCAGTTCTTTCCATATTGGCGCAAGAGGTGCAGTGGGCTTATCAGCTGTAAAACGATGCATATTCCCTTTGCAGTCCTTTGCGGTGAATATATATTCTCTTACACCGCAGATATAAGGAAAGCAAAAGGACGGAGCATACATAAACTGAGAGGAATTTACATTCCAAAAGGGTTTCCCGTTTATACCGCCCTGACGCACCATTGTCTGTTCACTGCTGCATTCTTCCATAGCTTGTTTTGCATATATATCCATAAAAAATTACTCCTGTTTCAAATTTTATAACAAATTTTCAGAATATTTTTCCAGATCAATGACCTTGCCGGTTAATCGTGATTCTTCAGCCGCAAAAGCAATCAAATGGCTGATGTAAGAGGTGCGGGCAGAGCAAATGGCTTTGCTGGCAGGCTCGCCGTTGAAGTATTTCATAGCATCATTCATAATGCCGATATCGCCACCACCGTGACCTGCGTTAATGTGTTCACCGATTTTTGCCAGCTCATACAGGGTGTGTTTTCTGGTTTCAAAGGAATATACATCAATGGTGGCTTCGCCCATTATGGCGTGCAGTTCGCCTTTGGTGCCGAAGATGTGAATATAACGACCGCCTTCGTTAAAGCCGTTCATTGAAAAGCTGGCGGTAATGCCGCCTTCAAATTCCATATTCACAACCTGATGGTCAACCACATCGTTGTCAGCATCGTAAACACAAACGCCATAGCGACTGGTTTTCAGTTCTTCTAAAATTTCTTCGTCCGCCATTTTGCCAAAGGAATAGCCTTTATACCACAAAGAATCGTCGAGATAAATCTTTTCTGCATTATAGACACAGGTTTCGGCGTGAGGACAACCGTCTGAGCAACGGCGGGGTGCACCTTTTGGCTGGTTTTCTTTGCAGAAGTGTGTTAATGAGCCGAAGGACTGAACCTTTTTACACTCTTTACCGATGAGCCATTGCAGCATATCGGTATCGTGACAGCTTTTGGCTAAAATCATAGGGGAAGATACAGCGGCGTTTTTCCAGGAACCGCGTACAAAGCTGTGTGCCTGATGCAGGTTGCCCACGTTTTCAAAGTGAGAGACAGACACAATATCACCAATCTCGCCACGGTCTAAAATTTCTTTGATGGCATACCAGAATTTTGTGAACCGCAGCACGTGGCAAACAATAATTTTAACGCCCTTTTTCTCAGCGGCTTCCACAATTTTTTTGCAATCCTCCGGTGTGGTTGCCATAGGCTTTTCCAACAGGAGATGGTAGCCTTTTTCAATCATGGCAAGGGCTTGCTCTAAATGCATGGCATCCTGCGTGGCAATCACGGCGAAGTCAGCCATTTTGGGCTGAACAGCAATTTCTTTCCAGTCATTATAAATCTTTGGATTATCTGCCTTGTGCTTTTCGGCGGCAAATCTTTGCCGTTTTTCGTTGGGGTCGGCGATGGCTACGATTTGCAGCGATTCGGGGTGAAGGTCAGCGGCATAATCACCGTAAATAGAACCGCGACCACCATAACCTAAAATAACAGCAGTTAATTTTTTCATAAAGATTCCTCCGGTATTTGACAAATTATATTTGATTTGCTATTATAATATCATAAATAAAAATGAATGTATATATGAAAAAATATAAAAAAGTTATAAATTTATATACAAAAAGAAGGTGAATGAGATATGATCTATGAAGGCACCATAGTAGAAGATGGCTTTACAATTACAAAACTATATACGGCTTTTGAGCGGATTTTTCCCGAGGATTATGCCTTCAAAGGGGAATATCATAATTTTTATGAGTTGGTGGTGGTAGCGGACGGGGAGCTAGGCGTGGCCGCCGGCAGTGACGTTTTAACCCTGAAAAAAGGGCAGGCAATTTTGCACGAACCCATGGAATATCACAATGTGTGGAGTGAAGGCAAAACAACGCCCCATGTGTTTATTTTCAGTTTTCAGGCGGAGAATATGCCGCCATATTATACGAAAATTTTTCAAATAGAAGACGTGCAGGCGGTTTACCGTGTTCTGCAAGTCATTTGTGCTGAATTTGAGTTGGAGGACGATTTTAAAATTGCAAAAAAACGGGCGGAACACGATGTGAATTGGCAGATTTCCGTGAAAAGTCTGGAAACCTTTTTGCTTCGGATGTTATCGGAGGAAGTGATTAGAAAAAACAGCAATATGCAATCGGCCATGGCGCGGAATTATGCAAAAGCTCTTAATGTGCTGGAAAATAATATTAATAAAATGCTTTCGGTTGAAGAGATTGCCCGGTTGTGCAATATGAGTGAAATTTCTCTGCAAAAAACCTTTGCCAAATATGCCGGTATCGGTGTGATTCATTATTATAACCAACTTAAAATTTCAGTGGCAACAGAAATGCTTGTGTCCGGCTATTCTGTAAAGGAATGTGCAAAAATGCTTGGTTTTGCCAATCAGAATTATTTCAGTACAGTTTTTAAGCGGATAACGGGCCGGTCTCCTTCTGAGTATAAACGAATGCAGAAGGGGTAGTACTTTGACGTGAACTTTCATTCATGTTTTACCTGAGCAAAAAGGGAGACAAGAAATAACACAAGTCGACAGGGTTCGGTGAAGAAGCTTATATTTTGCTTGACGAATAAATAAAGATATGGTAGAATGAGAGTAATTACTTTAAAGGGGGATTTTTCATGTTTTGTTCTAAGTGTGGAAACAGTGTACCGGATACAGCAACAGTTTGCACTCATTGCGGAGCGCCTATAGGTGGTAACGGTTTCAATACAACCGTCCCTGTTGTTGCGAACAACTATTCATCCGGTAATGCCGGTACAGGTCTTTGTGTGGCTTCTTTGGTAATGGGTATTCTCTCGTTGCTTTTGTTTTGCGTTTCTGTCATTTCCGTTCCTTTGGCAATCGCCAGTCTGATTACCGGTTGTGTCGGTTCCAGCAAGGCAAAGCGTGCCGGCAGAAGTCGCGGTATGGGAACAGCCGGTATTATTTGTTCCGTTATCAGCTTACTCCTCTTTGTGGTGTTAATTTTCTTCCTCGTTATTTTGCTTTCAGCTTCGCCTGAATTTAGTTACTTCATGGAAGAGTTTTTTGAAGAATTTTATTATGCTTTGTATTAATTGCTAAT
>SVJT01000104.1 GCA_015068865.1 Oscillospiraceae bacterium
AAGGGATGCTGTGAAAATTTCTGCATAAGTACCCTCTGAAAGTCCATGATCGACAGAAGCATCCATAATGGCATATTTAATAGCAATGTTGGGAATCCCCGGAGCAAAGCACGCCCAGATTTCAGAACGAATCCATGCACCATTGGAATATTTCCATGTGCTGTTATTCATTTCCCCTGAAAGTGGCGGCAGAAGTCCCATTTCCAAATTTGCCTTAGCAATGCCATATTCATTCCAGTAGGGCGTAATGTGTGTCATCCAGTAATAAGCCAACACATTGGCGCTCATTGCCTTCGGACCTACCTGTTGCATAGCCTTAAGCCACACAAGTTGAAGGTCTAAATCATCATTGGGTGCAGGTTCTCCTTTTTCCGTAGAAAAACCTTTAATATCCAGCATATCGTATGTACCCTCATAAGGATCACCCAAAGTGCCACCAATATTTTTACCTATCCAGCAGCCATGCACTTTGTTCAAATATTCCTCTTTGTTCAGTTTCATTTTTAACGCCATAGAATCATCTCCTTTTTTAAAAAATCTTTATAAATTTAAGGTTTCGCCGGGTTTTATGCAATATTCTTCACCCTTTACGCTGAACCAAACCATCATGGCAGAGGGGTTATGAATCATGTTACCTTCATAGCTTTTCTGCAGACTTTCATAAGCCTTTACATAGTCATAAATCTCAATATTGGTGGCATACCAAATATGGTCATGGCCACCGGCATGCGCGGCAAATCGCTCAATCACGTCCCAGTTATCGTTGTTGTCAAATTCATAGCTGTGTCCCCACAGATAGAACATCTCTGCTCGGTTTAAATAATCTTTTCCCTCCACAAATCGCTTAATTAATTCCTCTAATTTTTCGTTGTTGTGGTGACAGGTAGGATGAAGGGTCAGCCAGTTTAGCGGGAAGGTAAAACGATTGGTGGATTCCACCGTTCTTGCATAGGCAATGTTGCATTTTTGTAATATATCCACCACCTTGTCGCTATACGTGCCGTAAGGATAGGCCATACCTCTTGCGATAACGCCATAATCCTTTTCAATGGCCTTTCTGTCTTCCATGATTTCATAGATAATTTCTGCTGTATCTAACCTTTCCAAATAGGGGTGGTTAAAAGCGTGAACCGCCACCTCATGACCGGAATCTTTATAAAGCTTAACGGCTTCTGAAAGCTTCATTCTGCCGTAAAACTTTTCACGAACAGCATCTTCCGGTAAATACCGGTTGGAATTCACATTAAAGGTTCCCTTAAGGCCATGCTTGTTCATAATTTCAATTAACCTAATGTCCTGCACAACCCCATCATCATAACTTAAAGTTAACACTTTGTTTTACCGTCTTTTAATCTCATTTCCATGATTTAAACACCTCTTATCGAATTATAATAGTATCTACATTTGCAAATACAGTTCAAACATCTTTAATTTTTTATTGTATCAGCATCCATACTGCCATTTTACTGTCTTCATTCCACAATTTTCCTGCGGATGCATAATCGGTAACCGTCATAGTTCCTTCATTGGCAAGCGGCACCTCTGTCTTGACTAAACAATCATAAGCAATAGCCTTCTCCGTAAGCAAAACATCCACATACCCATCATCGCCTACTTGTATGTCAACTGCATCGTCTACATCATAGCCTAAACGGTTTTCCTGAGCCAGCATAACGGGTCCTCTTCTCAAGGCAATATGCTTATGAGCAATGGGGTCTTCTTCATCATAGTTCGGAACTATATAATGCTTTTTCCAGATGACTTTATTCATGAGAATCTGCGAACCATAGGGAATGGGATAGATGGCTTCTGTGCGCATATCCAGAATAAGTTCTATCACATCACCCTTTTGCCACAATCTGTTCAGTTTAATATAACCACCACAAACTGCCTCCTCATGGCCATTCACATATAGCTTTGTCTGTTTGCTCCAGTAAGGATTTCTGAGCAAAATCTCAAACTTTTCAGATTCTTCTACATGAACACCAATTTTAATTTCTCCAAGTTTAGGATATTGGGTAACAAAATCTAACGTGATCGGGTTGTTGTTAGGAGTTAAAGCTGAAACTGTGCCATCCGCATAAAGATTGATAACCAATCCTTCTGCCGTGTTTAACAAATGCATCTTAGGAACCAACCCAATACCGGCAGAACCAATACAAGCACAACAACCATAATAATGCTTATCTGACATACGCTTAAGACCGCCTATTCCGTTCCCTCTTGTACCTGCTGTTAAGGGACTATAACTGTCAAAAGGCAGAGGCTCAAAATCCCAGTCAGGGCACTCTTCTTGTAAACTCGGCTCAATAACACCCTTTGTGTTTACAGATCCAAGATATGCGTTGTAAAAAGAGATTTCAAAAGCATCGGCATATTTGGGATGACCGGTTAACAAATGTACCCGGTATAAAAATTTCATCAAGGTAACGGTTACGCAGGTCTCCTGCATAATTGTATCGTTTGTGGTATTGGCCTGACGCACAGTTGAATGGTCAAACAGTTCCTGAGAACAGCCCGAGCAACCAATAACAGTAAAATCAGTTTCTAATATTTTGTCGGCAAAATTGATAATGGCTCTTTTGTGTTTTTCTTCTTTCGTTACTTTATAAAACTCTACCAATCCCTCAAAACACGAAATCATTTCATAGGCTTTTGTGACTGGGTATTGGTATGGATGGAGTTTATTTTCATAGGCAAGATTAAAAATGTTTTCAACATCAGTACAGCCGGTTTTAACAATGTATTCCGCAAAGTCAAAATACCTTTTTTCTCCGGTCAACTGATAGAGCCTTACAATCGGTTCTAAAACAGATGACGAATTAAGTCCGCGCCAATGCCGTGTTGCCGCCGTAATTTCTTTTTTACCTTCCCCTTCGCCAATGTGGCTAATAATATAATCCACCTGCCGGCACATGGAATGTATAATATCTTTTCGCAACTGTTCATCCTTGCAGATTTCCAGAAAGTATTCCATACCCAAAAGAACATACTTCCGACACCACAAATCCCACGCTTCAAACTCGTGATGCACGGCATAACTGCTGATTCTGCCGCTATCATCAGCAGTAGCCATCATATCCATAACGGTTTGCTTTAATATATTATATAAATCTTCGTTTTGGGAATATTGATACACAAAACTTGCACCACGCATCATCTTGCCCCAATATTCTCCACGCCAGCCACCCTCATAATCAGCATCTTCGCGAAATTGCTGAACAAACCTCGCCCATAAATCAGGTCGGCCAAGCTGAGAATCATACACAAACTGAAAAGTGTCGTCAATAAAACCGTTATATTTTGTATGTATATCAGTCGCATTCCAAAATTGTTCCGTCATATTGTTAACACCCCGTAATGATGATGTTATCTACATTTGAAAATATGGTGTCAAACGAATCAAAATTATCAACCTTAACACCATTTAAACAAAGGTTTTCAAATGTAAAATTGTTAAAGTTTTTCTCCGGATTCTTGGAGGTGATTATAATGCATGGTTTTATGCCTTCATTTTCTGTGATTACATTAATGTTTTTATAAACCACATCATGCACATCTCCCAGCTCATCCGCAGCCTTTCGTATGGAACCATCCTCACTTTCAATCACCCGCAATTCATAGGGGTCATTCCGCACTAAAACAAGATATGGCACTCTTTTCTTATGGCTCCATTCATAAACCTGATTCTCTTCCCTCTGGAAGTCAAACACCATTTCCTCTTGCAATTCCACATTGATGTTTTCAAACAGAACATCATGAATCTCGGCATAATAACCGTTACTGACACAAAGAGCCGCCAACATATTATGAAGGATATCACAATTTTTAAACACTATATTTTTATATTCTTTCCCGGCGGTTTCAACGCCCACTTCACAGGTTTTGCCCCAGTCGCACCACAACACGCAGTTATCCACTACAATATTTTCAACAGGCTTATTATGGTCATAAATAGCCTTAATGGAGATGACGTCATCAAAGGCGCGGATGAAGCTGTTGGTAATGGTGACATGATCAGAGTTAACAACATCGATGCCATCGGCATTATACCGCCATTGTCCCACAATTTTCACATTGTCAATCTTGATATTTGAGCAATTAAACATAGACAAAACCCAGGTGGATGAATTGGTTAAAATAATATCGGAAACCTCAATATTTTCAGAATTATAAATTCTGAAACAGCCCTTTGTGTGGTCTTCATAGGCATTTTCCGTAATCCGTTCCTCACAGCTGTTATCAATCACGCCGCCACCGAAAATTTTCACATTTTTAGCGCCACGGGAATGGATGGAACCAAAGACAACCGCCTCCGGATCAATATAAACCCTGTCATTATCCCGCAGGGAAATAATACCAGGAAAATGCATACCGGGACCAAAATAGTGAGTGGCTTGTTCTGCCTCTTTGTATTCCTTGATAGGGTTAAAGAATATGTGAAGCACATTGTGGGAATCATCTAATTCCAACACATAGCTCCCCGGCTCTTTTAGGGTGAAAACCACTGCTTCATCCTTGATTTCCGTTTTAATTTTTTTAGACTTTGGCCTTACCAAAGCCTTTTCAAAGGTTTTTTTGCTTTTCACAGAAAGTGTTACGGTTTCATCTGCCGCAAAGGAAATAAAGCCTGCCGATTCAGTTTGTTCAAACTGTCGTTGTTTCCCCGGCCACGGTCTGTTAAAAGGTACCGCCGAAACACGGCACTCCCGCACTTCGCAAGACTCTCCATTTAAAGCAACCTCAAAATTCTCGTTTAAGGCTTTAAAAATAATTTCATCTGTGCCTTTGGCATATTGCCCATATTCTGTTCTGGCCAAGCAAACGCGTTTGCCGTCATTTCTCAGCTTTAGTTTCGGTGTTTTAATCATAATAACTGTATCCTTTCTATTCCCTTATTCTATCACAAATAAAACCAAAGCAGCTATACAAACAACAATGCTGACGATGGTTCGCTTATGTTATTGCTGACCAAAGCAGAATAAGGCGTAAATTCTATTTGAAATTCTCCGATAGCCCAGTAAACCAATCCGCCGAAGAGGCCCACAAACAGATTAAAAATAACACTCTCCCGCATAGCATTGCCATATTTTTTTGGTATACCTTGGTTATAGAAAAGTTTCTGACCGTTGCAATGGCCAAAAAACGACTAAAAAAAGTGAAACATTCTCTTTTCTCCTCTTTTACTATGAAGTAGTCTCCTTATCCAATTGCCGACACTTAAGGGGCGTTACCCCAAAGTGTTTTTTAAACACTCTCTGAAAATATTCGTGGCTTTCATAGCCTAAAAGTCTTGCAATCTCATACATTTTAAGGTCTGTATCCGCCAAATATGTCAGTGCCTTATTCATTCTGATTTCAGTTACAATTCTGCTGAATGACTTTCCCGTTTCTTTTACAAACATTCTGCAAATATGAGCAGTAGAATATCCAAATCGTTCAGATATATGGTTAAGGGTTGCCACGGCATAATGTTCAGATATATACTCCAATATATCCATCAAAACATTTGAGTTTACATTTTGCTTACCGGAAATGGCTGCCTCTATTTCTCCTCTTAACCGTTTGCATATCAGGG
>SVJT01000105.1 GCA_015068865.1 Oscillospiraceae bacterium
CTGGGTAGCCATTACTTTGTTGACGAATATCTGGTAAGAGATACACTGGCATCAGAACCTGAACAGCCGGAAGATGACCGTGAGTTTGTGCAGGTGCCTCCCAATCTGCAGGGTACGGAAAGAGGCGAAGCAGTTGAATTTTTGACTGCTCTTGGCATTTGCGATTATTCCGGCAAGGAAGAACTCTCATTTGAGACGACTATGACTCGCGCTGATTTTGGTGCGATTCTTGAAAAATTCTATGCAGAAGACGCTATTGTAAACAATTTCAAAACCGTTGATGCGGGAAAAGCTGTTACTTACAACGATGTAGCCAGAGGATTTGTGAATGTTCTGGGGTATGATTTAATCGTTAAAAACTCAAATGCAAGAAATTATTATGCTATGGCAGCTGAAATTGGTCTGCTGGAAGGCTTAAGTGTTAATGCAACAGCTGATGCAACCGTTGCTGATGTTTTATTGATGCTTTACAATATGTCAGACATCAACCCTCTGCGTCCTGAAATTGTGGGCAATCCTTCAAGATATGGCGTGTCCAAAGAAAAGACCGTATATTCTGAGTATTATCAGATGTATAAGGCTACCGGTGTTGTGAATGATACGACCTATTCCGGTTTGGCAGAGGAGGGTAAATATACCCAAAACTATGTAGAGATTGGTAACCAGCTGTATATGGTTGGCAATACAAAGCCAGAAGAACTGTTGGGTTTAAATGTTACGTATTATTATGTAGAAGATGCACGAGATGCCAGTAGAACTCTGATTTGTGTAGCTCCTTATAAAAATGACATTGTAACCATTGACTCTGCTGATGTTATTTCTTATGCAAACGGTGAGTATAAGTACTATAATGAAAAGAACAAAGAAGAAAAAATTAAGATTTCCGTTGCTGCCAGCATCATTTATAACGGTCAGTATAAAGCAACACTGACAAATGATGAACTGTTGCCTGCTGACGGTAGCATTACCTTTATTGATGCGAATCGTGACAGCGTATACGAGACCGTTAAGATTGATGATATTCAATATGTAACCATTGACAGAGTTGATATTTTCAAAGCTGCATTTTATGGTAAAAACAAAGAAATTATTGAATTTGACCCCTATGATTCCAATACCGTATTTGACATCAGAGATGCAAACGGAAAGGTTGTTAAGTTAAGCGCTATAGCAAATGGTGATTTGCTGGCAATCAGAGAATCTAAAGGTGCAAATAAACATTTAATTTCTGTTAAGGTGATTAAAGAAGCTGTTGAAGGCATTGTTTCGACAATGATGATTGCCGATAAAAACAGTTCTTATATTACCATTGATGAACAGACATATTCTTTAACACAAAGCTTGGTTACTGCATTACTGAACAGAACTGCTGAAACACCTACTGTTGGTACCGTTGTGCGCGTTCTGCTTGCAGAAAACGGCAAAATTGCCGCAATTAAGCTGATTGGTCTTAATGATATTCAGTATGCTTATGTAATCGATGCTAAAATGGGTACCAAGGCATTTGATAAAAACTTAATGATTAGGGTGTTAAAGCCCGACGGCGAAGTGGGAGAATTCAAAGCAGCTGATAAGATTATTGTAGATGGTACGCGTGTTAACGGCGATAGCTTAGCTGTTCAGAATTCCTTCTGCCCGGGCGGCACAGCCATCAATCAGATGATTGGTTACCGTGCTAACGAAGAAGGTAAGCTTTTAATGGTGGATACACCCTATACCGATGCAGTGAATGAACCCTCTGTTTCCTTAAAGGAAGTGTATACCACAGGTACAAGCACGGCTGAGTATTATACAAGAGCCGGTCATATTTTCGGAACAATGAAAAATATTGTTTCAGAAGATGCCATTGTTTATTTTGTTCCCACAACAGATGTAAATGATGAATTCCTGTATGAAGTGGGCGATATTTCCATGCTGTCCACCGGTTCTTCTTACACAGCAACCGGGTACTCCATCAGAGACATTGATTATGTTTCTGACCTGGTGGTTATTAAGAGAGACGGCGACAGAGCATTAAGCACGTCCAGCAATGTAATGCTTGTGAATGAAATCACACAGGTTATCAATAATGACGGTGAATTGAGAACACAGTTAACCGGTCTGGTGAAAAACTCTGAAACCTCTATTTTAGTGGATGACAGATCAAGCGGCAATGTACTGAGTACCGTTAAACCCGGAGATATGATCAGATATCGTGTTGGTATCAACAATGAAATGATCATTAAAGATTCACTGAAGAACCTTAAACGCATTGTTGAGCTTGATCAGTATGAAAAGCCTTCCCTGTTAGCAACATCCACAACCTATTCCGGTCTCTACTGGGGTATTGGTACTGTACTTGAATTTAAAGATGGCTACATGAAAGTTGAACTTTCAACCGGCACGATTCTGAATCTGGAAACCGGCAAGTTTAACATTTCCAAGTATAACACAGAAAGAGGCGTTTACGAATCCAGCATTCCGGGTGCTATTGTGGATAAGGAAACCAATCCGGAGCATCCTTCTACAGTCTTTGTAAGATTAAGACAAAGATATGCTGAGGAAATCGTTATTTTTGAATAATCAACGTCTTAAAAACCCATTTCAAAGGAGGAAAAGCGATGTTTAAAAGAATGCTTACTCTGATTTTGTGTATTTGTATGCTTAACGCTTCCTGCGGAGTTTTTGCAGCTGATGCTGAAGAAAAAAGATACACAATGGATGAAATTTATGCTATGATTGAAACCCACGGCAAGGATATTACTCCGCCAAACTGGGCATCTATTGCCAGAACTGAGGGCTTAGGCTCTGGTGAAAGAGTAGAGGTAGAGGGTCAGGATTTTACCGAGGCTTATCGTGTTAAGGTAAATGCCAGAGGCTCCAACAACTGGGCAACTCAGGTGTGGATTGACTATGACTGTACCGGTCTTGTTAAATCCGGTGACACCATTATGGTCACCTACAAGGTAAAAGCAATGGAAACCTTTGATGAAACGGCACTGGTTCGTTTGACAGCTTATTTCAGACCGGATGGCTCTTCCAGCAGTGCAAAGCAGGTGGGTGCTTCCTTCGGTCAGCCTGTTTCCGATGAATGGGTACAGACGTACGGGAAAAAAGCAGCTATTGTTGAGGGTACGGGAAAGGGTACGATTGCCATCCACGTTGGTCAGGCTCCCCAGACTTTTGAAATTGCCGATTTAAAGATTATTAACTTCGGCAACAACATTAAAGTTTCCGAGTTCCCAGAAGTTGAAGTTAAATGGGTTGGTATGGAGCCGGATGCTCAGTGGAGAAAAGATGCGTTAGAGCGTATTGAACAAATCAGAAAAGCTGAACTGGAAGTAACCGTTACCGATGCCGGTGGAAATCCCATTCCCAATGCTGATGTACAGATTAATCAAAAGAAGCATGCCTTCCGTTATGGCTCTTTGATTCCCGGTACCTATTTTAACTCAAAAAATGAAAGCATGAGGACAAAGGTTTTAGACCAGTTCGTTTCTATGTTTAACCATTCCGGTTTTGAAAATGCCATGAAGGCTCAGGCTATTGAGGAAGACGCCGATTACATCGATAGAGGTCTTACCTGGATGGCAGAAAATGACATTACCTGCCGTGGCCACGTGTATGTGTGGAAAACAGATAATATTCACAAGGATGTAAGAGCGGAGGCTAAGGCTGATGCTGAGTCCATGAAGAAATACATTCGTGAGCACATTACGAAATACGGTACATTGTATAAAGGCAGAATCTGCACCTGGGACGTTGCCAACGAGCAGGTTACCAACCCGCAAATCTGGCAGCTTACCGGTAAGGAAGATATGGTAGAGTGGTTTAAATTAGCTAAAGAGATTGACCCCTATGCCAAAACCGCTTTAACTGACTACGGTATTTTGGGTAGTGACATTAACCACAGAGATGCTCACTATGACTTTATTAAGTTTTTGATTGATAATGGTGCACCCATTGATGTAGCCGGTATTCAGGGTCATATCGGTACCTCTGCTAACCCGGAAACAGCACTGCGTGCTTTGAACAAGTTTGCAAGCCTGGGTGTGGATATTGAAATTACGGAGTTTACAGCCAACATTGCAGACCCCGAAAGACATGGAGAATTCGTAAGAGATATGCTCATTGTATTCTTCAGCCATCCGGCGGTAGATTCAGTTCTGACCTGGGGTTATATTGAAGGTGCTATTAAGGAAAAGAATGCGGCCTTAGTTAAGTCTGACTTTACCTTAAAGCCTGCCGGTGAAGCCTGGATTGATTTATTCTACAATCAGTGGTGGACAAAAGAAGCAGGCAAAACCGACGGCTCCGGTAAGTTTATGACTAGAGCATTCCATGGTTTACAGGAGGTTACTGTTACCGTAAACGGCAAAACCGGCACCATTGATGTACCTGTTGATTTTAAGGGTACCAAGCTGACAGCTGTTGTTGGCGGGGATATTTCCTTTAAAGAGCCCACTGTTTATGAAGACCGTGAGCCTGTGGAAAAATCATCAAGAGTGGTTGAAGTAACCGGCCTTGGCACTTCTACCAACTCTGGAGCAGGTGCAACTAAAGAAGAGAAGAAGGAAGAAGTTGTAGACAATTCCTATAAAGGTCCTTTTGATATTGAATTCCACTGGGCAAGAGAAAAAATTGAAAAAATGATTTCCAAAGGCATTGTTAATGGCTATGCAGATGGTTCCTTTAAGCCTGAAAATCAGATTAATGTGGATGAATTTATTAAGCTTTGTGTAGCTGCAAACGGTGTTAAAGTAAAGAATTCACCGGGCTATTGGGCTGACAGCTGGCTGGATAAGGCTATGGAATTGGGCTATTTTGTAAAAGGTGACTTCGATTCTTATACAAGACCCATCACCCGTGAAGAAATGGCCTATATTGTAGCCAATGCGTTGGGCGACAAGGGACAACCCGAAGTACCTGCAGAGACGCCGGCTGAAGGCGAAGCAGCAGAAGGAGAAGCTCCTGCTATAGAAGAAAAAACTTTGACAGACATGGATGCTTGCCTTGAAAAATTTACCGAAGGTGTTAAAAAGGTCTTTGGTCTGGGCGTCATTACAGGATATGAAGATGGTTCCTTCCGTCCTCAGAATAGTGCAAAGAGAGCGGAAGCGGTAGTTGTTATTGAACGAATGATGAATATTAAATAATGCTTACAGCATTTCATTCAAAAAGATTAATGGGCTGTGGCAAAATGCTTTTGCTATAGCCTATTATCTTAGCTAAGATTGTCATATTTTAAGCCGGGAGGTAAACGATGAAAAAACTTATCTCTTTACTTTTGTGCTTTTTGCTTTTAACGGCTTCATGCGTTGTTTTTGCGGAAACTGCAGAGGAAGGAAATACATCCGAGGAAGAAATTACAATATATGAAACAGTTGACCAGGTCATCGCCGCAGCAGAAGAACTGGGGGCAGAACATCTTACTGTCACCAAACATATAGAAAACGGAAAACACTATTATAAAGGTGCAATCAATGATGTGGATCATTCTGACGGAACAGACACAGATGGTCATGAATATTGCCGGATGGAGATTAAATCCTTGGGTGACGGTGCAAAGGTACCAAT
>SVJT01000106.1 GCA_015068865.1 Oscillospiraceae bacterium
CTTCAGTCGCACTACATATTGTATCAAATATAGTATGGTTTTGGCAAGTTTTTTTTAAAAAAAATATTATTTTTTTATAAATATTTTGATTAAAAGTAGTTTGAGCTACGATACACACCTTATTTTCTATAGGTAAAAGGGCTTCTGCCTGGTCTAAATCCTCAATAATGATGGCAGAATTTTCACACCAACCGTTAATACCAATGACCTCAGGGTGGTTTTTATCACCGATAATGAGAATTTGATACCCATCTTTATAGTGTTTACTCACCAGATTGTGTATTTTTTTTACAAAGGGACAGGTCAAATCCAGATATTCAATTCCTTGTTCTTCCATTTCACGGTAAAGAGCTTCCGGCACACCGTGGGTACGGATGATAACAGTGGCATTTTCCGGTCGTTCCGCTAAAGATTGAATCACATCGATTCCTTTTTCCTTTAAATCGTCTACGACCTGGGTATTGTGAATAATAGGACCTAAGGTGCAGTATTTTTTATCCTTATTTTCAGAACACAGATAGGCACTGTCTACTGCACGGGCAACACCGAAACAAAATCCGGCAGTTTTGGCTACTCTAATGTCCATGTGCTGTTCTCCTTCGGCGTGGGTGCATCTTGTTCACCGGCCATATATAAAATTTTTGCCAATAATTCATCACTGAATTGACGCAATTCTTCACCGGTCAGTTTTTTGCCGTCTTTTGATTTAACATACATGGGCTCGCCAATATATAAATCAATTTTTGCGAACAAACGGTAACGACCGGCTATGGCAACGGGCACAACAGGTGCGCCGGTTTTTTCTGCCAGCATAGCAACACCGGCTTTAGCGGTGTGAGCTTCGTTTTTAAATACACGGCGACCTTCGGGGAAAATGGCCATGGCATTTTGAGAACGAAGAATGGAAAGAGCTGTTTTAATAGCACCTAAATCGGAAGCGCCTCTGTTGACCGGAAAAGCACCTGCCCATTTAATAATGCTTTTTAAAACAGGGTAGCGGAATAATTCTTTTTTTGCCATAAAATTCAGTTTGCGGGGAATATGCGTAACAGCTAAAACCGCATCCCAATAACTTTTATGGTTTAACGCCACAATAACAGCACCCTCTTGGGGCATATTCTCCGTTCCGTGAACACGGAGACGAAAAATTATATGGAGAAAACGTCTCACTAAAAACAGAACAAAACGGAAAAGCATTCCATCATAACCTTTCTTGAATGATTTCATAAAGATGAGCGAGGGATTCCTCAAAATTCAATTCAGTGGTATCCACAATAATACTGTCCTCTGCCGGTTTAAGGGGGGCAAAGGCGCGGGTAGAATCGTTTTTATCACGCTCGTTAAGATCGGATAATACGGCCTCGAACGTACAATCTTCGCCTCGTTCTTTCAATTCGACAAAGCGACGGCGAGCGCGCTCTTCTGATGAGGCAGTTAAAAAGATTTTAATGGGAGCATCAGGGAGGACATATGTACCGATGTCGCGACCGTCCATAATTACATCACGGGTAGCTGCCAACTGCCGTTGTAAAGCAACCAGACGTAACCGTACTGCCGGTATGGCAGATACATCTGAGGCTGCCATAGAAACCTCAGGTGTTCGGATTAATCCGGTAACATCTTCGCCGTTTAAAAAAATTCGTTGTCCTTCTTCTGAAACCGTTAAATCAATATCCGTTTCTTCCACAACAGAAATAGCAGCTTCTGTTTGCTGGCGAATCACGATATTCTGACGTAGGCAGGCAAGACCGGCAGCACGGTACATAGCACCGGTATCAATATACACAAAGCCCAACCGTTTTGCCAGCAATTTAGATAGGGTACTTTTTCCGGCACCGCCGGGACCGTCAATTGCGATTTGCATAATCCTTCATGCCTTTCTGTCCGCAAAAATCAAGGAAAAAGGTGAATCTGCAGCGGACAGGCAGATTCCCCGAATAAAACTACTTTATAAAATTCAACAAAATGTTCTGGTTATACATAACCGAAACAAAAGCTGAATCTTTAACCAGTTGAACGGGCTTGCTAAAGACTTTTGTTGTAGAACTAAAAGCCAGAACCGCTAATACGATATAGAGAATTAAAACCCCGTACAGGGCACCAAAAATACCACCTGATAATTTGTTTAAACTGTGAATAATCGGTAGTTTGGTTATAATATTAAACACTTTGGTAATAATCCAAAGTAAAATTTTAGAAAGTAAAAAGACAATTATAATACCTAGTATTTTAAGCAAAAGAGTTGAAACGGCTTCGGCTAGGGTTTCTTTTGCTGCTGCAGCGGTTGCAGATACAGCATCCCCAAGAATTGGCTTTAATCCTTCGGGAAGATTTAAATTGTCAATGCTTTGAGAGGATGTATTTTCAGAAACATGTGCATCAAAAACGGTATAAGCACTTTTTCGAATGGCATCATCCACAAAGCTTCCCTCTAACATATTGGTAACAGTAGGGTATAATAGTATAGCTAAAATCAAAGATAAGACCAAAGAGCCTAAGCTGAAAACAGACTTAACAAGACCTCTCTTTGCACCAATCAAAATAGTTGTTACAATAATGACAATGGCGATAATATCTGCAATATTCATATGGTTTTATCCTCTCGATTATGATTTTAATTGAATTAAAACAGCACCGGCGGCAGTGATTCCCACACCTTTTTTCTGACTGCCGAAAAAAGCAAAATCTTTTAAATCGACGCCTAAATTAAGCTGTTTACTTTCCTGGCAATGATTGTTCAGAACAGAAATTGTTCTTCCGTTATTTAATACAACTGTGTTTCCTTTAGCAGAAAGAAAATCGAATTTCTGTGCGCAAGAAAAGCTTCCAACTTCTTCACCTTTGCTGTTATAGGATTTAATTTCAGATGTTGCACCCATTACAGTGGAGGAACCGGAGAAAGCCATAATTAAGTAATCTTCAGAAAACGCATAGCTAAGCAGATCACGGTTTTCGTAAACAGCGGTACCGATACACTTGCCATAGCTGTTATATATGCGTGTTTCGTTACTTCCAATGCAGTAAACATAGCTGTCGCTGTAACGGATTACGGAATACAGATTTTCATATAAATCATTTGTGAAAGGTTTTTCTTTTGCAACATTAAACATTATAATATGGGTTTTAATGGTGCCTTCATCGGTATTGATGGCTGCCACGGTAATGTCTTTATTGTTTTTGGCAATATCGGCTGCAACGACAGACAGATTGCCTGAATTCCATTTGAAGAGTTCCTCACCACTTGGGGAATATACACTGACAGCGCATTTGTGCTGCGTCCCTTTTGTGACGATAACAGCATATCCGTTCTCGTTCACAGAGGCTAGAATAATGCTTTCTTCCAATGCAATTTCAGAAGCCAGTTTTGTTTTGTTATAAACAGAAATATTTCGACCGCCCAAATCAAAGAAAATGGTATAATCTCCTTTGACAGTGGCTACGGGACGAGTCATCTTTAACGATGTTTCTTCAATTAATTCACCGTTCGTATTAATGACTTTTGTGTTTTCGGCACTATAGAAAAACAAGGCGCTGTTGCTGACAATGCTTTCATAATGAATTCCCGGTTCTAACTCAAAATCCATAGAGGTAACTTTAGGATTTGAATCAATTTTTACTTCAGAACCGTTGCCGAAAAACCAAATGGCTAAAAATACTGCGGCTAAAATGATAATGAGAACAATAATCGTAATGGCTATAGCCCAAAGTATGCGGTGTGAAGTTTTAGGCTTATAAAAAATTGGTGAACTCATTAAGCTCGCTCCTTTAGCGGTTTATTCGTCATATTGGGCGCACATAAGCATAAGTCCTTTTGCCGGAGCCGTCATACCGGCCAATGTGCGGTCTTTGGAAAGAATCAGTTCCGGAATGGCATCCGGTTGTATTTTATCCCGACCAACCCAAACCAAAGTTCCGGTAATGATTCTTACCATATTATAGAGAAACCCGTTTCCGGTAATACGGTACTCAATTAAATCGCCCTGACGGGAAATTTCAGATTCCATAATATGACGGGTAAAAGTTTTTGCACTGCTGCCCTGGGCCATAAATCCGGAAAAATCATGCTCGCCCAGAAAGTAACCGGCTGCCTGTTGCATTTTTTCAACATCCAAAGGGACCGGATGGTGCCAAGCAAAATTACGGTAAAATGCGTTGCCGTAAGGAGAACAGTCGATTCGGTAAATGTAGGTTTTTTTAATGGCACCAAATCGGGAACTGAAATCTTCGTGGCAAGATGAAACCTCTGTCACGCGAATATCCGGCGGCAACAAGGCATTGGCTCCGCGACAGACCTTATAGGGTTCTATAGCAGAATCTATATGAAAATTAGCTGTGAAATCAGCGGCGTGTACACCGGCATCTGTCCGGCTCACACCGATGAGCGTTACAGGCTGTCGCAAAATGACGGCTAAGGCTTTTTCTAATTCGCCTTGAACAGTTCTGGCATTATCCTGCCGTTGCCAGCCTGCATAATTCGTGCCGTCATACATAAGACGCAATTTGTAATTCATATCTGTGATTCGTGCCTTTCTGAACTAAAATAGAATGCCTAAAACGATAATAGCGGCAAAGAATAGGACAAAAACTAAAACAGCAATTAAATCAATGCCTTTAAAATGGATTTCTCTCAGGCGAGTGCGGTGTTCGCCCCCTTGGTAACATCTGCTTTCCATAGCAACGGCCAGTTCATCGGCACGACGGAAAGCACTGACAAAGAGAGGAACAAGCATAGGCGCTAAGGCCTTGATTCGTTTGAAAATGGAACCGGAATCAAAGTCTGCACCGCGTGCCTGCTGTGCCTTGGTAATTTTTTCCGTTTCTTCTATTAAAGTAGGAATAAAACGGATAGCAATGCTCATCATCATAGCCAATTCATAAGTCGGAACTTTTAAATATGATAAGGGCTTTAACAGCTTTTCAATACCATCCGTCAATACAATGGGGGAGGTGGTATAGGTCAGCGCGGAACTTGTGATGATTAAAAGAACCAAACGAAGTGCCATCTTTCCGGCTAAAATTAAACCTTCCCATGTCATGGGTGTGGTATAACCCCATAAAACGATTTTTGTGCCCGGTGTCAGAAAAACATTTAAAACGGCCGTAAACACAATAACAAACAGAATGGGTTTTAAGCCTTTGATGTACATCATAACAGGAACGCGTGACAACAGTACAATCAAAAGAGTAAACACCGTAACCAAGGCATAGGTATAAGCATTATCTGCCAGGAAAATGGCAACAATCATAAAAATTAAAAGAACAATTTTGCTTCTTGGGTCCATACGGTGCATAGGGGATTCGATGGGGAAGTACTGACCTAATGTAATGTCTTTCAGCATGTTGCATCCCCCTGTTCTTTCTTTTCTTTTTGTGCCATCAGCATTAAGAGAGTAGCCTTAGCACGCTCTAAGGTATAAATGCTGTTGTCGATGGCGATGCCACGGGCACGAAGTTCGTCAATTAAACGGGTAATCTGCGGAACATCCAAACCCATTTCTCTCAGTTCTTTCGCCCGTG
>SVJT01000107.1 GCA_015068865.1 Oscillospiraceae bacterium
ATCTCAGACGGACAAAATACCTTGACCTATAAAGAAAGATATATTGGTGACAGAATCAAAATATCAGTAGAATCCGGCTCCTCGGAAATTGGTCCTTTATATCGGGTTAAATCCAACACATCAATTTCTAAAAAGCTCATTTTCTACAAATCGCCGGTTTCTAAAACAAAAATTCATCTTCCTGAAGATATTTTAGCAGGTGTTCCGGTTGTATTTACCATACAGGAAAAAACGTTTAGACCGCGTTTTGAAACATATGAAGAATTAGCAGAGTGTTTTAATATAGAAGGGTAAGGAGAGTTTTCAGAATGAACGAATATCATGACATACATTGTCCTTTTTGTGGGCAAATTGTCAGTCCGTTAGATATAAAGTTTTCTATTTCAGAATTTGTTGAAGAAATTTTTAATCAGCGACTGGATGAAAAATATAATGATGGAATTTTAGGTTCCATAGACGAAGAAGAGATAAATCTTATTCTTGATAATGATTTCCTTTGGGATTTATCGGTTAATGACATTCAGGAATGTTATGTCGGAGATATGTTTGTCCTGTCGGGAGATAATTTAATTAAGCGTTTTGGTCCCAATGCTTTAAATATGCTTCACAGCATTAGTGTTGAAACATTGGAAGAAATTGCAATGAGTGCCAATGTTAACGAAGCGATTAAAGAGAATGCTCAGGTTCGTGCTTTGGTGGAAGAAATCCTTAACCATGTAACCCAGGAACGACTGATGAGAACGGAAGTGCAGGTTGAGGATAGAGATGCGGCCGTTTTAAACTTGATTCTCTATGCCAAAACAGATAAAGTCCTCTTTAAGGTACATTTAAAGGTTGAACCGGATAAGGATGATAAAGGAAATATTATCAATAAAGATATTCGTTCATCAGACGAGAGAATTATTTGTAAATCCAAGCGATGCCCCAACTGCGGCAACGAACTGTCAAAAATGTCCGGTAAATATGAAGAAAAAATAATTAGCTTTATCGGCTCACCGGCAGCAGGTAAGTCTGCCTATTTGGCAGCAGCGATTAATAAACTGCTCACATCCGGTCAGAGCGAATATGGCGTTGAGGTAATTTTTGACTACCAGAGCTCTGACTACATTGCTTTTGATGAAGCTTGCTTATATCCTTATTCAAAGGGCTTTGCGATTACAAAAACCAACCAGGATACATTCCCGCAGCTTTCAATGGCATTGAAAAATTCGTCCATTGATAAAACCTATTTATATACATTTGTTGACATTCCAGGTGAAACATTTATTGATGAAAACGGTTGTAATGTGAGCGACCTTTTGGCAAACAGAAGAATTATTAAGCATGCTGATGTGGTTTGGTTCTGCGTTAGTGCGAAACAGCTGTTTTCCAGTAAAATGCCTCGTATAAGAAGAAATAAAAACGACGGCACTATCGAAAATGAAGAAATGAATGATTTGAGAATCCTTGGTCAGAATACCATTAAGTTTGCCAATGAAATGTATGATGATGGGGATAAAATTCCGGCAGTTGCCTTAATTCTGACAAAGTCGGATTTATTATCGAACTTTATTCTGGAAAATGTGTTTGGCGACGAAACAAGAAACAAAATTTTAAAACGTGAATACTTTAAAACCATTTGCCCGGCTCCTGCCAACGCACAAACCGATGATGGCGATGAGTTTGATTTTTATGATGGTGAACCCAACACGTTAGGGTACATGAAAGATAAAAAGATTATGTACCAGAAGTTTATCAACAATGCAAAACGTGTGTCTGAGTTTATCCGTACATATGGAGAAACCTATTCGGAAGTGTTTATTGGTAACATCGCAACGGCGTTCCAAAAGAAAACCTGCCCTTGTTTTTCAGAAGCATCTTATGGCAGAAGTCCTGTTGAAAAGTTTTCAATGGAGGTTGCTGTGCGTTTCTTGCTTAACAACAAGGATAAGCTGCAGACGAGAGATTATGAAGATTTGCAGGATATTTTTGGCGACAGTCAGTTAAGAGCTTTTGAAGTCGGAGAAGGCAAGTTACCGGTTATTAAGGAAAAAAATGATATTAACTATATCCAGAATTTGTATAAAAAATTGAATCCTATTTATCCTTTTGGTATTATGTCTGTATTGGAATGGACATTTGCTTATACCGGTTTTATTGAATGTCTGGAGAGCGACGGAGAGGAATGGAATGTAATTCCCACTTCCGGTGAATACTTTGAAGAATTGAAAAATCGCTTATTATTAGACGGAGGACAAGGTAATATTATTGAAAAGGCAGAGGTGAAGACTCCGAAACCGCCGAAGCCGTGGGGATTCTTTAAATCGAATAAATGAGTAACGCAGTAGTGATTCACGAAAGGAATGATTGAGATATGAGCGAAATGCTATACGGTAACACCGGTAAACGTGATGAAGGCATTAACATAAGTATGGACCCGTCTTTATATCAAAAAATGCAAGGCAGAACCATAGTGCCTAAGTTAAAGTCGCTTTTGAGTGATACTTTGCAAGAAGGAGATAAAAACTTTGTTTTTATTGGTGAAGTAGTAGATAAATCCGGAAGTTACACGGTTTATGGCTATAATGCTAAACTGGAAACGGATAGCCGTGGTGGAGACTATGGTCATTATATTGCAATACCGGCTGCTGAAAAAACAGTTGAGGTAAATTTTTCAACCATGGGGTTCTTATCAGAGGACGGTTTCGCTGAGTATGCAAATCAACAAACCTTAAACGAAGGCAAACGGTTCACAGTAACTCCAATACCGTCGGTCGTTGATGATAATGCCAAAAAACGCATTATTAATAATTTGCTGGAAACGTTTATGGGCGTGAGAAAGAGAAAGAATGTATCTTTCTCCTTTGCAAAAACAACAGTTGAAGAGTTTTCTGCAAAATCCATTGGCATTTTGATGGATTTAATGACTTATTTGCCTTATTGCATGAGAAAGAATATTGCCTTTATTTCTCATATTTGTTCCGGTCAAAAGCTGCCGGACAGTATCAATTTAGCAGCATATCCCACAGAATGTGAATCAAAACCTCATGATTGCATTGGTTTAGACGATGCATCACCGGCGGTCAGTGAAGGCATATTTATGGCTTTTGTTGAAAAAGTATTTGCTATGTCCCTGAGTGAACGCGAGGCTTATTTTGAAAAATTATATAACGAAATTGAATGTCCTGCAGCGCAAAATGGCGTGGCAATTCGTTCTGACATTTATTTGTTAGAGGTGACCACGAGAGAACTGTGGACAAACGGGGAGACAAAAGAAGCTGTACAGCATATTTTTTCTTCGGTGGAAAGCATCTTGAAAATTTATCCGGCGTATTTGGAAATTGCAAAAACAAGACTGCAGGCAAGCGGTCAAGAGGTTTATGACTATGTTTCCGGTCAAATTTCTGCAACAGAAGACCATGCGGCATTAAAACAGGCATATGCTGACATTGCGGCGTTGTTTACGGTTTGCGGATTTGAATTTGAAACAATGGTTGTTCCTATGTTGCGTGTTCATTCCGCAGAATTTTTGAAAAAAGCGTTACAAGACGAAACATTCATTAATGTAGCAGACGGTGTGTTTGCCATTCATCCCGAAGGCTTGGATAAAGAAGCTGCTATGGGCGTTGTACAAGGACTGTTTGCAAAAAAAGCTGATTTAAAAGACCTTTTTGGTTTTTATTTGAACCTGAAAGGAAAGAAATATTTTAACGCAGAAGAATTAGTATCTGTTGTCATTGAAAATGCAGAAAGAGTCATTTTGAGTGCAACAGCTGAATTTGATGCTTCAAAAGATAAGCTGACAAAAGTGGAAACTATTTATGCTGCTTTTCAGGCTGCTTATACTGGCGAAGATTTTTCTTGCATCAGCGAAGTATGTGACACATACCGTGAAAAATTTGCTGCTGCCGCAAGTGCAGAAGCAGTCAGCAAAGGCAGTCAGGTGCTATATAACATTGAAAGAGAATCCGGTGCCTTCCATTCTTTAATTGATTTAAAGAGTTCTGTTGTGGAATTGGCAAAAATTGAAGTGTTGCAGGATGCCGGTCTGAAAATTCAGACGGCAAACAGCTATAAGCGTGTTTCTGCCGGCTTATTCAATGAATTAAAACGGAAAAAACATGTTTATGAGGATATTAAACGACTGCTGGACGATTTGAATCCTGCAGTTAAGACCTTGCATGACAATGGAGTTTATGATAAAGATTTAAGAAACGGCTGGGGCTCTGAACAGCATGTATTAGACGGTATGTACCGTTTTGTTACACTGTTTTCTGCTTATTTAGAGTCAGTTAATCATGCTCAGGATTTAACCAAGGCATTGGAGGCATATGGCAAACTGAGAACAAATATTCAGAGCGGTGAACCGGAATTACAGCAAATATATGAAAATATCGCACCGGTCATCCTGTTTAACTGGGTACATAAAAATAAGAAATTTGCTTCAATGGCTCAGTATAAAAAAGCAGAGAAAGCGCTTAAAAAGAATCCTGAAATCAGAATTTCCGAGAAAACTGAAATTCTGTTTAAAGAAAATCTGAGTGCAATAAACGGAGGAAAACAGCAGTTATCTCCGGTTAAAATGATTATTGTCGGTGTGATTCTGCTGGCGGTTATCGGCGGCTTGGTCTTTGGTGGCATTACTCTTTATAATATGTTCTTTAATAAGAAAATTGAAGAGCCGGTACAACAGCCTAAGGCGAAGATTGCTCAGGAAACCATTGATGCTGTAGAAAATCATCTTGCATCTTACAAAGCGGATGGTTACAGCGATGCAACCATTATCGTAGGTAGAATTAACGAAGTATCCGGTGAAGGCTCAAAGCTGACAGTTGCGGTTACTGATTCGTTTGAAAATGAAGACTTTAAAGTAACGGAATTTAGCGGTCAGTATATGAATAAAGCCGGCGAAGCTCTGAAATTTGAGGCGCCTGAAAAGCCGGTAGCAAGGAAGACCGACGATGATAAGAAACAAGAACAGAATGAAGAGGCTAAGGAAACCGAAAAAGCTGCAGAACTTGAATATATTATCGTTGTTCAGTCAAAGCAGGGAGAAAATAATACTGAGTACGTTATCAGAGAAGTTTGGTCTTTGCCGAATTTGGCAACCTGTGACTTCCTCAATATTGACGTTACCTCTGTTGCGGAGGAAGACGCAGAGCTTTATAAGAATCTGGTTCAGTATGTAGGGTATAAAAAAGGCTTAATGGACGCACCGGAAGCAAAGGAAGAAAAGAAAACACCCATTGCTCAGGAAACCATTGATGCGGCAGAAGCTTATCTTGCAACCTATAAAAAAGATGATTACAGCGTAGTGTTGGTTGTTGGTGAGGTTAAAGCAGATGCTGCAGACAAGACTAAGCTGAACATTAAAATTACCGATGCACTTAAAAATGAGGAGGTTAAAGAAACAGACATTAACGGTCTGTTTAAGGACGGAGACGGCA
>SVJT01000108.1 GCA_015068865.1 Oscillospiraceae bacterium
CAATTTTCATATACATTTTCATAATATCGCCGCATTTGGCGTTACCTACCTGACCAACTGCATCAGCATCTTTAATTTCGCCTACATTGCGGGGATTTTCAAAATGATCCATAACTTTTTCGCTATACATCTCTATTAACTCCTTTCAGGGGATTTTCTATTTTATTCACCGGGATATAAAGGTGACATTTGTCTTAAAATGTTTACAATACCCGGCAGAACGGATAATACATAATCAATATCCTCTTCTGTGTTCTGCTCACCGATGGAAAGTCTCAAAGAACCGTGAGCAATTTCGTGAGGTAAGCCCAACGCCAACAGAACATGAGATGGGTCAAGCGAACCACTGGTGCAAGCCGAACCGGAAGACGCCGCAATCCCTTTAGCATCTAAACGAAGCAATAATGCCTCCCCCTCAATGTAGCGGAAGCAGAAATTTACATTACCCGGCAGACGGTCTGTTCTGTGACCGTTTAATCTGGCATCCGGGATCGTTGCCAAAATGCCTTCAATGAGTTTTTCACGAAGGGCTGTTATCTTCTTTGTTTTTTCTTCTAAGTTCTGTGTAGCCAACGTGATAGCTTTACCCAGTCCTGCAATACCGGCTACATTCTCTGTGCCGCCACGGCGGTTTCTTTCCTGTGCGCCACCGTGCATAAAGGTGTCAATTTTTGTGCCTTTTTTCACATATAAAGCACCTACACCCTTAGGACCGCCAAATTTATGAGCAGAAAGTGAAAGCATATCCACGCCCAGTTCTTTCACATCAACTGCTAAAGAGCCAATAGCCTGTACAGCATCGGTATGGAATAAAATCTTTTTCTCTTTGGCAATGGTTGCCAGTTCACGAATGGGCTGTACTGTTCCGATTTCGTTATTGGCCATCATAATTGTAATTAAAATCGTATCTTCACGAATGGCATCTAACAGTGCTTCAGGACTTACCTTTCCCTCTGCATCCACCGACAGATAGGTAACGGAAAAACCCTGCTTTTCCAGATATTCTAAAGTGTGCAGCACCGCATGATGCTCTATTTTAGAAGTGATAATGTGCTTACCCTTATTCTGATTGGCATAAGCTGCCCCTTTAATGGCCCAGTTATCAGACTCGGTTCCGCAAGCTGTAAAGAAAATTTCATTCACATCGGCATTCAAGGCTTTAGCCACCTGCTCACGACCGGTGCGAACAGCCAGCTCAGATGCCGCTGCTTTTCTGTAAATAGATGAAGGATTTCCGTATTCATCCTGCAAATAGGGCAACATAGTTTCTAAAACCTCAGGTTTTACCGGGGTGGTTGCACTGTTATCCAAATAAACAAATTGATTCATTTTCTCCGCCTCTGTCATCTATTGTTGTTTAGGGATTTTTTCTATGACACATCAAGACATCCCTCAACTTAAATATTATACACTATTTTATAGAAAACTTCAAGAATAAAAGTGATAAAATTTAGCCTTTTTCAAGGATTTTCTTGAGCAAAAATGACGATAATGATTCACTTATTCAAAAAGAGTTCCGTAACATCGGTTTTCTACGGTTTGTCTGACCTCCCGGGGAGACATATTTCGGACACAAACCATAAGCACCCCTGCCCGACTGTTTTCGCAAAGTGCCGCCGTGGGAAGTTGTTGCCACGGCGTATTTTGGTAGACAACCGCGTCAGCACCGATAGAAGAACCGTAAAGCGGGACAACCTTATGTCCTGCCCTGATTAACTCCTTCTCGATATCCTGTAAGCCCTCTTCTAAAGCAATAATCATTATTTTTCCTCCTGAAATATACTTTTAATAATATTTTTTTGAAAAACCTTTTACAATTATGCAAATTTATGATAAAATATTTAATTATATACTTTTTATGGCACCCTAATAAAGAATTGAGGAGATTCTATGCAGTTTGTAATCGTAACCGGCATGTCCGGCGCAGGAAAGAGCTCCGTTGTCCACATCTTAGAGGACATCGGTTATTATTGTATCGACAATATGCCCCCTACACTAATCACAAAGTTTGTAGCGCTTTGTCAGCATTCTAATCTTGCCATGGACAAGATTGCCTTTGTGGTAGACGCCCGTAGTGGCGATCGCATTACCCATTTATCCGACGAAATTAAGGATTTTAAAAATAACGGTAATTTTTGCGAAGTTCTGTTTTTGGAAGCCAGCGATGAAACCATTATTAAACGATACAAAGAAACGCGCCGTAAACATCCTCATGCCAAAGGCGGTCTTTTAATCGACGGTATCACTACGGAGCGTCAGTTGTTGGCAGAAATCCGCAATCATTCTGACTATATTATTGATACCACCGGACTGTTAACCAAACAGCTGAAAGAACAGGTTCTTGCCCTGTTTGAATCCAGAGAAAAATATAAAAGTATCAACGTCAATATTATTTCCTTTGGTTTTAAAAGAGGCATTCCCTTAGATACCGACTTACTGTTCGATGTGCGGTTTCTTCCCAATCCTTTTTATGAAGATGAACTGAAAGAAAAAACCGGTCTGGATGCTGCTGTTCGTGATTATGTTATCAAAACTGACGTTACGACAGAATTTTTAAACAAGCTATACGATATGATCGATTTCCTGTTACCCCAATATACAGAAGAGGGGAAAACACAACTGGTTATCAGCATTGGTTGCACAGGCGGCAAACACCGTTCTGTTTCCGTTGCTGAAGAATTAGGTGCCCATTTATCCAAAAAGAATTATTATACTGTAATCAATCACCGTGATATCAAAGCCTGATGAAGGAGGAAAGCTAAATGGATATGTACATTCCCACCCGTATGATTATAGGTTCCGGTTGTGTCCGCGAGCATTACACAAGCTTTGCTTCTTTCGGCAAAAAGGCTTTGATTGTTACTGGTAAGCAAAGCGCTGTAAAAAGCGGCGCTCTGCAGGACGTGAAAGATGCGCTGTTTGCCTGCGGCATTTCCTGGATTGTCTTTAACGAAGTAGAAAATAATCCCACCATCGAAACCTGTTACCGCGGCGGCGCTCTTGCCAAAGAAAGTGGCGCTGATTTTATTGTTGCCATTGGCGGCGGTTCACCTATGGATGCTGCTAAAGCCATTGCAGCCTATGCTACAAACGATATTGAACCAATGGATATTTATAAGCCTTTGGACAACCCACCGTTGAAATTCTGCAGTGTACCCCTAACGGCCGGTACAGGCAGCGAAGTAACACCCTACTCTGTGTTAACCGTACACGAAATTGAGAACAAGCTGACCTTTACCCATCCGAACAATTTTTCACAAATTGCATTTTTAGATCCGGATTATTTAAAAACCATGTCCAGGGAAACATTGTTAGACACCGTTGCAGATGCTCTTTCCCATGCCGTGGAAAGCCTTTTATCCCGTCGCAGCACTATGGCTTCTGCTGTCTATGCCAAAGCAGCCTTAGAGCATTTATCTGCCTGTATTCCTGATGTCATCAGTGGCACACCGAATTATGAACAGCTTTTATTTGCTTCTGCTCTGGCCGGTATGGCTATTTCTCACACCGGCACCATTGTGGTTCATTCTATGGGCTATATGCTGACCTATCACAAAGGCGTGCCTCATGGTCGTGCCAACGCTCTGCTTCTCCCCGGTTACATTGCATTATGCGAAAAACAAGTGCCGGAGCGGTTAAAAACTGTTTTAGATGCCTTTGGTGCTGAAAATGCCGAAAAATTCCGCGACACCATAAAACAATTAACTGCAGAAAACTGTATCTTAACTGCGGAAGAAGCAAAAGACTTCGCCGCTAAAGCCATTTTGGCCAAAAACGTTGTACAAAATCCCTGGCCATTAACTGAGGCAGAAGAAAAATCTGTGTTCGACGGCCTGGTTCAATAGAAAATTACACCTTGGAGGAAACTATGTTTATCTCAGAATGTTTATCTGTTAACGAACAAAATCATCTGACCATCGGCGGTTTAGATACCGTTTCCCTGGCAGAAGAATACGGCACACCGTTATATGTGTTTGACGAAAATCAAATTCGCAAAAACTGCCGTTTATATACGGAATCGATGAAAACCTTTTATGGCGGAAACGGTCTTATTTTATACGCAAGCAAAGCATTTTGTACTATGGCGATGTGCAAAATCATTGACTCGGAAGGTATGGGGCTGGATGTCGTGTCCGGCGGTGAACTTTTCACTGCTCACAAAGCCGGTTTTCCTATGGAAAAAATCTATTTTCACGGCAACAACAAATCCAAAGCCGAATTGGAACTGGCTCTTTCTTTCGGTGTTGGCAGAATTGTTGTGGATAATTTCGATGAACTGCATCTTTTAAATGAATTGTGCGATAAGGCTGAAAAAAAAGCCGCTGTCCTTTTCAGAATCAAACCCGGCATTGATGCACACACCCATGACTTTATTATGACAGGTCAGATTGACTCTAAATTCGGCGTAGCATTAGAAACCGGTGAGGCCATGGAATTACTTCGCGAAGCAAGCTCGCTTTCTAACATTGAGGTTGTTGGTCTCCATTGCCATATCGGCTCTCAAATTTTCGACCTGCCTCCCTTCTGTGAAGCGGCTCAGGTGATGCTGAACTTTATTGCCGATATCAAAGACGAACTGGGACTCACCATTCAGGAATTAAATTTGGGTGGCGGTTTCGGTATTCAATACACTGAAAATGATGATCCTATTTCTTATGATAAATATATGGAAGCGGTGAGCAAAACAGTAAAAGAAACCGCCGCAAAACGGAACATAAAATTACCACGCATTTTAATGGAGCCCGGTCGTTCCATCGTGGGTTCTGCCGGTATCACCTTATATAATGTGGGTTTTGTAAAAGAAATCCCCGGCATCCGTAACTACCTTTCTGTAGATGGCGGTATGGCAGATAATCCCCGTTATATGCTGTACGACGCGGAATATACATTCCTTTTAGCAAACCGTGCTAATGAAGAAAAAACCAGTACGTATACCGTTGCCGGTAAAAGCTGTGAATCCGGTGACTTATTGGGCGAAGGAATTTCACTGCCAAAGGCACACACAGGCGACACCTTAGCTGTACTTGCCACCGGTGCTTATAACTATTCCATGGCAAGCAACTATAACCGCCTGCCCCGTCCGGCGGCCATTATGGTGAAAGACGGTAAGAGCCGCGTTATCATCAAGCGGGAAACCTATGAAGACATTATAAAGAATGATACTTGTGAATAAAAAGAAAAAGGGTTGTCGCTAAAGCGACAACCCTTTAAAATTTAACTTAATAGTTTTCTTTTCTAACCTCAAAATAAGCCTGGGGATGAGCACAAACGGGGCAAACCTGAGGAGCCTTTTTGCCCATTACCAGATGACCGCAGTTGCGGCATTCCCACATGATTTCTTCGCTCTTTTCAAACACCTTCTGCATTTCAACATTATTTAAAAGTGC
>SVJT01000109.1 GCA_015068865.1 Oscillospiraceae bacterium
CTGTCCGGAAACGTTAACACCCATAGAGTGCATCAGCAGGAAATTGCTGGGATCTTCAGCCAGACCCAACTTATGAACCACACGACCTGACATGGGGAATGCGGAAATGCCGGCAGCGCCAATCATGGGATTGATTTTTTTCTTGGTAAAAAGATTCAGGAGCTTCGCAAATAAAACGCCGCCTGCAGTATCGAAAATAAAAGCAAACAAGCCAAGACCGAGAATTAGCAATGTTTCAGGTTTTAAGAAATATTCAGCCTGCATCTGAGAAGCAATGGTAATGCCCAACAAAATCGTAACCAGATTTGCTAAAACCTTTTGAGCGGTTTCAGAGAGAGTATCCAATACACCGCATTCACGGATTAAGTTACCAAACATTAAGAAACCAACCAAAGCAACAGAATCAGGAGCTACCAAACCGGCAATTATGGTAATGACAATGGGGAATAAAATTCGGGTAGCTTTAGAAACGGATGCCGGTTTATATTCCATTTTAATTAATCTTTCTTTTTTAGTGGTAAGCAGCTTGATAACCGGCGGTTGGATAATGGGTACTAATGCCATATACGAGTAAGCAGCTACCATAATTGCACCGACATAATTAGAATTGAGTGCCTGTGCAACGACAATAGAAGTCGGACCGTCTGCGGCACCGATGATGGCAATAGAAGCAGCATCGGGAATTTCAAAGAATAAAGAAGCCAGACAGAAGGTGAAGAAAATACCGAACTGTGCAGCAGCACCGAAAATCATCAATTTGGGATTAGAAAGCAGGGGACCAAAGTCAATCATTGCACCGATACCGATAAACAAAATCAGCGGGAATAATTCATTGGCAATACCTGCATTATATAAGGTTGTTAAAACGCCTTCCTGGCCAACTGCGCCGGACCCCGGGAGGTTAACCAAAATAGCACCGAAACCGATGGGTAACAGCAATGTTGGTTCCATGTCCTTTTTGATGGCAAGGTAAATCAAAATGGCACCAATAATCCACATGACACCTTGTTGCCAGGTAAGTTGCATAATGTTTTCAATAAGAATTTCCATAATCTCTCTCCTTACTTTTTTATTTGGAACAGGCACAAAAAAAGACTTTTATTGAAGTACAACATTATACTTCAATAAAAGTCTTGCATTTAAACACATAGCGGGTATCAGTTTAATATACCGTGATGACGCGTTGTGTACCGAAATCGGTCGCTACTCCCTTTTATTGCCTGTAACAAATTAATTCTAACATATTATATCAAAGCAAACAGATTTTGTCAAGCAGATTAAGAAAAGAACAATTTCTCCTATAATATGACAAGAGGTAAGGGGTTAAGGGTTGACAAGTTTTGTAAATTGTATTACAATATAATTATAGTATGTTTTTTGACTATGGAGGTCTTGGTATGCAGTACTGTATAGGCTCTAAGGTCGTTTATCCTCTGCATGGCGCAGGTGTCATTGAGTCCGTTGAAGAACGGGAAATTATGGGAGTTAAAAAAATGTATTATATTATGCGTATCCCTGTAGGCGATATGAAAGTCATGGTGCCCATGGATACGGCAGGAGAGGTTGGTCTCCGTGATGTGATTGGCGGTGAAGAAGCCGATCGTGTTTTGGAGGCGTTTAAAAACTGTCCTACGGATATGGATGCAAACTGGAATAAACGGTACAGAGAAAATATGTCCCGCATTAAGAGCGGAAATATTTTGGATGTAGTATATGTGGTTAAAAATCTGATGTACCGTGATAAAATGCGCGGTCTTTCAACGGGAGAACGAAAAATGTTATCCAATGCCAAACAAATTCTCGTTAGTGAGCTTGTTGTGGCAAAGTCAATGTCTCAACGGGATGTTGAAACATTGATGGATTCTATGATTGTTGTTGAGTGATTCTGTGATGGAATTTAATCGGAAAAAGGAGGGAATTATATGCCCGAAAAAAACAAATTGTCGGTTAAAATCAATGGTCGAGAATATACGATTGCGTCTACAGAGTCCAGAGAATATATGCTGAGCGTTGCGGATGTTGTAGATAAAAATATGAAAGAAATCAGTCGTACCTGTCCGGAACTAAACACGACGATGACAGCCGTTTTAGCTGCTTTAAATCTTGCGGATGAGTATGTGCGGTTACAACAGGCATATAAGAAATTGACAAAAGAGAATGCAGCCAATGCAATGAAAGTTCGCGAATTGGAAGAACAGTTATCAAAATACAGAAGATATTAAGCAAACACCCTGTATCCTATGTAAATAGGAACAAGGTGTTTATTTGCATATATAAAAATTTATAAAAATTTTAATCTTTTGTTATTGTTTTTTAATGATTTTATAGTATGATATATATAGAAAGATAAGTAAGATGAGAAGCAAAGGGGAGATGTGTATGAAACGAAGAATTTTACTTATTATGCTGGCGGCAATATTTGTGTTAAGTGGCTGCGGCAGCCCTAAAAAACAGGAGGATGCTTCGATTAAACAAAAAACAGCAGTTTTATATTTTGCCAATAGCGAAGGAAATGATTTGATTGCTGTTGATTTGGATGTTGAAGATGTTGAACGTGAAGAGTTACCTTCTTTGGTTTTGCAAAAGCTTTTGGAAGGACCGACAGATGACAATTTAAAGCCTTCTGTAAGAGCGGGGACGAGAGTGTTATCTGTGAAGACCGAACAGGGTCTGACAACAGTTGATTTATCCAAAGAGTTTTACAACGAAGAAAAAATCCGCGATGTTTTGGCATTAGCAGCAATTGTTAAGTCGATTACTTCCATAAAAGGAATTGACCGTGTTATGCTGATGGTTGAGGGCGAACCGTTGACAAAAGCCAATGGCGAAACATATGGTATTTTAAAAGGAACAGATGTAGTGTTCGATGCTGATGCGTTGGCTCAGGATGAATCAAATGTAACATTGTATTTTTCCGATTTAAATGCAGAGTATTTGGTTCGTGAAATTCGCAGAATTAAAGTGCCTCGTGGTGATTCCATGGAAAAACTGGTGCTTACAGAATTGATTAATGGTCCTCAGAATCAAAATGCAGGTCGAACCATTCCGGCAGAAACAAAAATCTTATCTGTTGAGACAAAAGAATCTATTTGCTTTGTCAATTTGTCAGAAGATTTTGTTACGAAGAATAATGTTGGAACTTCAGCGGAAAGACTAACGATTTTTTCAATCGTAAACTCTTTGACGGAGCTTTCCAATATTGATAAGGTTCAGTTTTTGATTGAAGGCGAAAAAAGAGAAGTATATCATCATATGGTCTTCAACGAACCGATAGAACGTGATATCAGTATGATTCAAAAATAAAAAATAAGGAGAATTACCAATGAAAAAAGTTTTGATTGCGTTATTGCTTTGTGTATGTCTGTTGCCTGTGCAGGTGTTTGCTCAATCGTCAAATGCGATTGCAGAGGCAGCGCTGAAACCTGTTCCGCAAAAGGGCATTTTATCATACAGTCTGTCTTCGCAGGCAGCTGATGAAGCAGCTGAAGAAATCTTATCTATGTATGCTCCCTATGTTCTCGGTGGCAATTATAAATGTACTCTTAACTACGAGATTTTCGGAGAAAAGAAAATGAAAATCGACACAGTGACAACGTACTTTTATAATGAGACAGAAAATGAAGAACGTATGTGGGTCGATTATGATGCTGAGAATTCAAAACTCCTTTTGATTTATTTTGTAAACGGTCAGTATTCTTACGTAGATATGGGAGTAACAGAGAGCGGCCGTACAACGTTGGAAAATTTTGAAAATATGTCTGTATATAATCCGAAACGAATTTATAAGACAATGCAGAAACTGTCCTCGTTGTTATCAAATCCGGAATATAAAGATGGTGTGTACACACAGTCGTTGGCAGAAGAAGAATATCAGAGCTTTTTAAAAGAACTTTCTTATGAAATGGTCTGCCTGGCAAATGGTGTGACTTTGTATGATGGAGAAGCAGAACAGTTAAAAAATGAAATTACAGAGTATTATGATGTTTTACTTAAAGATGTACGCCAATTAGACAGCAATGAAGGTATTGAGTTAGAGACGGTTTTGGATAAGAATAACAATATTCAGTCTTCTTCTTGTACTCTTAATATTGATTTAGATTCTAAGAAGTTTGTTGAAGCCATTGGATATGAAGCATTAAATGAACTTTCGGATGCTAAAGGTGCCGTTAAACTGGCAGTGGACTACAAGACCTTTGAAGGTGAAGTTCCTTTTCCCGAACTGACAGAAGAGAATTCTGTGGATTTGAATGCTGAAGAATCGTCAAGTTCCTATTATACCAGGGGTTGGAACATTGTGCTTGAAGGCAACAGGCTGGGAATGAAAAATGCTCCGATTGTTGAAAATGACCGCGCATTAGCCTCCGGTCAGGAACTGTGCGATGCGCTGGGTGCTGAATATACCTATGAAAATGGCGTTTTAACCGTGAATAACGGTGCAATGGTATTCACGGCTGGTTCTGATAAATGCCTGGTTAACGGTGTGGAAAATGCCCTTGAGGTAACGCCGAAGGAAATGGATTATGAACTGTTTGTTCCGGTTCGGTTTTTGGCAGAACAGTTAGGGTATCGGGTTGGATTTAAACAGGAACTGTCTGCTGGTGGAGAAAGTGTATATGCTTCTATTGTTTTGATCGATCCGGAAAAAATTAAAATGCAGCTGATGTTGCCGGAAAGCCAGAGCCAACAGCGTCAGGTGGCAGAGCTGGCAGCGACTATTACAGATGTGGAGCTTACACTGATTGATGCTTTGGCTGAGCATTATACAGAAAAATCGGCATTGATATTGGCAGCCGGCGAACCTGTTATGCTCTACGAAACGGAAGCATATGACATATTCAGAGATAAAGGTGAGTTTGTTTATGACCTGACACCGTTTATTGAAACTGTCGCACCGGAAACTCTGCAATGGATTAATGAAAATGAGGAAATTAAAAAGAGTGTAACGGATGAAAATGGTGCGATTATTGCATTTCCTGTACAGTGTGGTGAAACTGTTGAACGGTTTTATGTACCGGAATCCGTGGCAACACCCCTGCAAGCAGTACAATTTTTGCAGACATACAGTATGTTGGTGGGAGAGTTAATTGTTAAATAAGAACCGTAAAAAACCGCTGTGACAGTAGTCACAGCGGTTTTTTATAACGAAAAACGGTTCCACGAAATGTGGAACCGGAAAAAACGTATGTAAAGAATGTTTAATCTTTTAATTCGCTCATGCAAGCCGGACAAATATTCCGACCTTTAAATACCAAAACGTCTTTTGAGTTACCACAGAAAATGCAAGAAGGCTCATATTTTCTAAGAATAATG
>SVJT01000110.1 GCA_015068865.1 Oscillospiraceae bacterium
GGGACCGTTATCCTTAAAAACAATCACAATCGTTTCTGAAGAAATGGTTACATCTGCCACGCCGCCTTTGCCATGGATAATGGTGTTAATCTCACCTTCATACATTGAAATTGCGACTTTTCTAATCACTTCCGGTGCAACGCCCAACTGCTTGAGCACCTTTTTAATATTGCTGGACGCCTGACCGGCAACAGTGAAGTTATTGCCGTCAATTTCATAATGTAATGAAATTGCTTTTTCAGACATAATTTTACTCTCCTCTGCCGCCTAAGCCATTTTTATAGAGCTCACCGCAAGCGATGTACATAGGATACTCTGTTGACATAACCGTAATTCCCATATCCTCTGCCAGCTCCAAAACACCCGCTTGGGGCATTTTACCGCGAACGAACACAATGGTTTTAATATCCATCATTTCCGCCGTGCGAATAACCTGAGGATTCACAAGACCGGTTAGAAGCATCGCCTGATTTTTAACAAAGGCCAGCACATCACTCATCAGGTCGCATCCACAGGCAGATTGAACCTCATGATCTTCCCAAGGACTTTTGGTAAGTACTTTTGCGCGTAAAATTTCACTCACCTGTTTTAATTTCATAAACATGTTCCTTTCACATGAATTATTTGTCTTTTTTGGTATATATGGTTATCATATCACAAAAAACGATTGCCGTCAAGAATTCTAAAGTTCAATGATTTGCCCAAAATGAAATAAATATAAATACTTCTGTTTTACTTTTTTTCCATAGATAATTTCTACAGCACGGGCATAGCTTTCCAGCTGAACAGCATACAATTTGGCTATCTCCTCCGGTGAGCCCTTTCTGTCTGTTTTATAGTCCACAATACTAATGTCTTCCCCCTCAAAAATCAGACAGTCGATGGTGCCCTGCAGCATAATCCGTCCCGCTATACCGAAAATTGGTTCTGCTTCCGTCATCACTGCAAAAGATTGCTCCCGTTTGACGCAATCTGCTTCCTTCAAACGCTTTCCGATGGCAGATTCCATAAAAGCAAAAATCTGATGACAATTAACTGCTTCCGCTTCCTGTGCCGACAGAATCCTTTGTCGAACCAAATCGTTTACCTGTTCTTTTATTTCATCAATACAGCTGCACTGTTCATATTTCAGTCTCTCCAGTACTGTGTGCATAGCCGTACCGATTTCGCCACGGGTCAGTTTTCCGTCCTCCGTCATCAAAAACTTTGGTCTGGGATATAGTGGCACAGCATCCGGTTCCTGTTCCATATGTTTCCGTTTCAATTCAGTAACCGTTAGTTTTGCCGGCAATACCACACCCTCACGGTATGCGTACTGATACCAAAGCAGCGATGGCAAAACATCTGCTGTTTCTTTTGCCGACTCCTCCTGCCGTTCAATCTCCTCCGTTTCAGGGAACAAGGAATCAGCATCCACCACTTCTACCCTGAACCGACCGTAAGAAGGGGGAAAGCCATCCATCTCTGTTTCCGTCAGTTCCCGCAACGGCTCGCCGTCTCTGTGAGACATTATCGCCATCAACAGCCAATCCACATCACGCTGCGCCTGACCGGACAGAACCGGCGAAACAGGATGTTGCGATGCCGATGAAATATACTTTTTGGCAATTCCGGCAAGATTTTTTCCGGAAGCCAACATAATCAATTTTTCCCTTGCGCGAGTCATTGCCACATATAAAATTCGCAGTTCCTCGGATAGCGCCTCATACGTCATCGCGTTCTTCACAACTGTTCTGGCAACATTGCCATAGGAAAGCCCCAAATCAGTATCTACATACTTCGGCCCGTAACCCCAATCACTGTGAATCAATACATTTTTTGCAGTATCCTGCATATTAATCTTATGCCCTAACCCGGACAGGATTACCACCGGAAATTCAAGACCTTTGCTTTTGTGAATACTCATCACACGGACTACATTCTGCTCTTCTCCAATGGAACGTGCCGCATCAAAATCACCGCCAATTCCCTTGAACTGGTCAATGAAATTAATAAAGTTATAAAGTCCTTTTAAGCCGGTTTTTTCAAAAGCAGATGCCCGCGTATGTAACAGCCGCAAATTCAGTCGGCGCATAGTGGCACCTTCCAGCGTGGACTGTCCTTCGTAAAAGCCGGTTTGCATATATAGGTGCCAAATCAGTTCCGCCACATCCAGCACTCTGCTCTGGTCTCGATAGCTGTTTAAATCCTTCAGAAAGCCTTGCAAACGTTCACCGAAAGCATCCCCCTGCTCCGCCCGTTTGACAAGGGCTTCAAAATAATCACTCTGTCTGTCTGCCAAACGGATTTCCGCCAGTTCATCCGTTGTCAGAGCATATAGCTGAGAACGCAAAACCGTTAACAGAGGAATATCCTGATGGGGATTATCGATAATTTTAAGCAGCGACATCATCACTTCAATTTCGTGACTTTCCAAAAAGGAATCTCCTGCCTCGCTATAACATGGAATCCCATAAGCTGAAAGGGTTTTACAGAAAATCGGTGCCGTTTTATTGGTACGCATTAAAACGCTGATATCCCGATAGGAAATGGTTCTCACACCGTCTTTTCCCAGCACCTGATATTCACCCTCAATTAATTCCACAATTCGCTTAGCGGCTAAAATTGCCTCTGCTTCAGCTGATTCTAATGCTTCCTCCTCATCCTGACCGGATAGTTCCGTCAGCCAAAGCTCTGTTTCTTCTGAAAGTGGCTTCTCCATATCCGGATACCGGGCGCCGGGATATAGTTTTTCTTCTTCGTCATATGTAATTTCGCCCACTGTTTTGGACATCACCCGTTCAAACACAAAATTAATGGCATCCAGCACAGAAGCACGGCTCCGGAAATTATTTGAAAGAATTATTTTCCGTTGCGTTGCTGCTTCTGACTCGCTATAGCTTTCTTTTTTATCGCGGAATAACTGAGGATTGGTATTGCGAAACCGATAAATACTCTGCTTCACATCCCCAACCAAAAACAAACTTCGTTCCTTTTTAATAGCATTAAAAATGGCTTCCTGCAGGGGGCTGGTATCCTGATATTCATCAATCAGTATCTCATCAAACCGTTCTCGTTCCGATAACGCAACCGGTGTCACGTCGCCGTTTTCATCTACAAACAGTTCAAAACACTTATGTTCTAAATCGTTGTAGTTAAGCAGATTCTTTTCTTCTTTTTTAGCATCAAAACAAACCATTAACCGCCGGACCACTTCCGAAAGGCAAACCATTAACGGTTGAAGACTAAAAAGCACTTTTCGTTGTGCTTCGCTATCCGTTTGAAATAAATCTTCAAACAGTTTTTTATTCCATTCTTTTTTGAGATTATCACGAATGCTCAGAATTTCCTTCCGGCAATCGGATTTGGCACCCTTCGCAGCAGCCGGTGCCTTTTCAAAAACAACACTTTTGGCGTGAGCATAAAAATCATCGTAATTTTCGGATAGATTCACATGTTCAATCTGCCGTTTTTCAGCTAATAAAAACGGAAATAAATCCAGACACAAATCGTCGCTTTGCGAAAGCTTCAGCATCGTATCATATTTTTCTAAAACGCTCATAATATACCCTTTGCCAATATCTACCATTGCCACTGCATAAGGGTGCTCGTTCATATTCTCAGGACAGGATAATCGTTCTGCCGATTCTGTAAGCCATGCGGTGGGATGCGGCAAACTCATAGCAAAATCATAGATTTGGTTAATCAATTCATAAAAAGGTGTTGTGTTTCTGATGTTTAAGTATGCTTCTGTTAGCTTTAAAAAATCCTCAGCAAACACCTCGTCTTCATACATAGACTCGACGACCTCTTCCAAGGCTGCAAAACGGATTAAGTCATTTTCCGTTGGATCTGCCAAGCGAAAATTCGGGTCTAAACCCAGGGCATTAAAATTGGCTTTAAGCACACGAAGGCAATAAGAATGAATGGTGGTAATAGAGGCTTTCGGTAGCAGAGAAAGTTGACGGGACAAGAGTTCATTGTTCGGTTCTTCTTCCAGTCTCTTAGTCAGCGCTTCGCCAATACGCTGGCGCATCTCGGATGCTGCAGCGTTTGTAAACGTAACAACCAGCAACCGATCAATATCAACCGGTTGCTGGTCGTCTGAAATTCGTTTGATAATTCTTTCAACTAAAACGGCTGTTTTTCCGCTGCCGGCTGCTGCCGCAACCAGAACATCCGCATTTCTTGCATCAATCGCCGCTTTCTGAGCCTGCGTCCATTCTCTTGCCATCTGTACCACCCCTAAAGATCAAAAGGCTTTCTTTAAGTATAGCACAGTTCAGAGCCTGTTGCAAGACAAAACTTTCTCATCGTCCGGCACGGGGCTCAAAGGTTTTGCACTGCACACTGCATTGCTGCAGCGGGTCACCGGTGGTTACCTCAATAGCCGATGCTTCGCAGGTCATGTTCCCACCATTATATACACAGTTTGTCACCGTGCAGGTAATACCGGGAAGTGCCGTATCCGTTTTTTGAACCAAAGCCATTGTAACGCCTCCTTCATATTTTCTTTTAGTCTTTTCATATTTTTAATTTTTATTCATATATATGTTTATTTTAGCTTTTAGGGTGGTATATATTAATAGATTTTCTTTTAAAAAGGGGGGATTCAATGACTTTTTTATTGAATCACAGTGACATTTTGATTTGGCTCGTCCTGATGGTAATTTTTTTAATCACAGAAGCCTCCACCTCGGCACTTGTATCCATTTGGTTTGCCGCCGGTGCTTTTGTTGCCATGCTCACTGCCGTTCTCGGCTTATCTGTTTGGTTACAAATTCTGGTCTTTTTGGCTGTATCCGTTTTGGTTTTAATTTTAGCAAAGCCTTTCGTTCACCGTCATGTCAATCAAAAAGTCGTGAAAACCAACGCAGACCGTGTACTTGATGCTTTAGGCACTGTCACTGTGGATATTGACAACATTTCCTCCACCGGTCAGGTAGAAGTGTTAGGTCAGCTTTGGTCTGCTCTTTCCGAAAGCGGAGAACCTATTCCCAAAGGCACAATAGTGACTGTGCAAAAAATCCAAGGTGTAAAACTATTAGTTAAAATTAATAAGGAGGGCTAAATTCTTATGCTCATTTTATTTTCTATTCTTATTCTTATCGCTTTAATCATTGCCATTCGTTGTATCAAAATTGTTCCTCAGGCAAGCGCTTACGTCGTACAGAGACTGGGGGCATACAAAACCACTTGGGAAACCGGTGTACATTTTAAAGTACCTTTTATTGAAACCGTTGCAAAGGTTGTTTCCTTAAAGGAACAGGTTGTAGACTTTGAACCCCAGCCGGTTATCACAAAAGAT
>SVJT01000111.1 GCA_015068865.1 Oscillospiraceae bacterium
CACTTTTTTGAAACAGAAGGATAATTGTATGAAAGTTTCTGAAATTGTTAAAGCTTCGGGTGTATCGAGAAGTACGGTGTTCCGTTTTCTGCGTGGCGAGAATGTTCGAGCCGGAGCAAAGATGGCTATTATTGCTGCCATGGAGCAGCTTGGTGGTGTGAATGAGTTTGCCGTTAATAAGCAAATGAAACTGGAGTTGGAAATCAGCGCCTCTCACGATTTGGAGCAGTTTTCCGGCTTTGCCCGTGTGGTAGACGGCATCATGAATGCCACCAATGAAAAAGGCATTACCGTTTCTATTGTCCGTCGTGATGGGGAAAAATCCGCACAGGATTATCCGGCTTGGGATCATGGAAAGCTGGGTGTGATTATTATCGGTAAAGGTATGGAGGATGAGTGTCGAGAAGAAGAGTTATTGTGTCAGCACAATATCCCCCATGTGTTTATAAACCGCATGATGGAAAATTCTAAATCCAGCTTTGTTTCTGTGGATGTGTCGGATGCGGCTTGTGCGTTAACTCGTCATCTGGTGGAAAAAGGATGTAAACGGATTGCTATTACCGGTGATGTAAAAAAATTGCGGATTGACCGCGATAAAATTGCCGGTTATAAGAAGGGTCTGCAAGAAGCAGGCATTCCTTTTGACCCCGGTCTGTGCCTTGAAGATGTGCCAAAGGAGCAACTGGAAGAACGGTTAACGGCTCTTCTTTCGGAAAACGAAAAGCCGGATGCCTATTTGGGCATTTGCGATACTCATGCGATGCTGTTTGTGAGCGTTGCAGAACGGTTTGGCTTTGAGGTGCCCAGCGATATTATGGTGGCAGGGATGGATGATGTGCCTACAAGTGAAATGTTTCGCCCCAGTCTGACCACAGTTCACATTCCTTTTTACGAAATGGGCGTTTTGGCGGTGGATGCACTTTTAAAGCAAACCAATCAGGATGTGAAAAGCGTTCGCGAGGTGCTGAATTATCATCTGGTAGAACGTGAATCCTGTTTGCGGTAATTTTGTAAACAAGCTTGCGGTGCAAGCATAAAAATATTTAAAAAGGAGAATAAAAATGGAAGTTAGAAACGCAACCAATCCCAGAGATTTTAAACATTACACAACGGAAACACTCCGTGATGAATTTTTAATCACCGGTCTGTTTACCCCTGACAATGTGAAGATGGTTTACAGCCACATTGACAGAATTATCACCGGTGGTGCTATGCCTGTTGATAAGAAACTGGCGATTGAAGCCGGCGACGAATTAAGAGCAGCTTATTTCTTAGAAAGACGTGAAATGGGCGTTATCAACGTTGGCGGCGAAGGTAAAATCACTGTTGACGGTCAGGTATATGATATGCTCCCCCGTGACGGTCTGTACATCGGTATGGGCAATAAAGAAATTATTATGGAGAGCGTAGATAAGGCTAATCCTGCTAAGTTCTACATCAGCTCCTGCCCGGCTCATAAGAGCTATCCCATCGTAAAGATTGACATTGCTAAGGCGAAGAAGGTTCCCTGCGGTAGTGCAGCTGATGCCAACAAGCGTGTCATCAATCAGTACATTCATCCGGAAGTATTGGACACCTGTCAGCTGTCTATGGGTCTGACAAACTTAGAGGAAGGTTCCGTTTGGAACACCATGCCTTGCCACACCCATGACCGTCGTATGGAAGTGTATCTCTACTTAGATTTAGGTGAAAATGATGTTGTTTTCCACATGATGGGTGAGCCTCAGGAAACCCGTCATATGGTTATGCACAACGAAGAAGCTGTTATCAGCCCCAGCTGGTCCATCCACTCCGGCGTTGGTACCCGTAACTATTCCTTCATCTGGGCTATGTGCGGTGAAAACCAGGAATTCACCGATATGGATGGTATTGCAACGAAAGATTTACGATAAACGGTTAGGAGTTGTAAGTCATGAAATGGTATAACCCTCAGGCAGAACCTTTCAAACTGTACGGATTTCCTTTTTATAAGCAGGATCAGGTTTACAGACGTATGCCCCTTGCACCTTCAAAACCTCTTCCTGAGGCGGTTGACGGACTTGCCAATGAAACGGCAGGGGGACAGATCAGATTCCATGCAAAGTTTAAGGAACTCACCTTGCAGGTAAGTCTTTCATCTAAGCCCGGTTATTTTGATCATATTCGTGCACCACATACGGCAGAGACTGCAAAGCGGAGCTTTGACCTTTACCTTTCAAGAGACGGCAAGGACTTTGTGTTTATCGATGTGTCCAAAAATTTGCATGGTACAGAGCATTTCTATGAGAGAAGTCTAATTAGTTTCGATGAAGAGCAAGACCTTGATGTCCTCATTGTTTTTCCGTCCTATGGGGGCGTTGACAAGGTTTTAATCGGTCTTAATGACGAAGCGGAAATTTCTGCGCCGTGGCATAAGTTTGATGACGAAAGAAAAATTGTTGTCTATGGTGGTTCGATTCAGCAGGGGGCAAGTGCCAGCCGTAACGGAATGGGTATGTCGGCACTTCTTTCCAAATGGTTTAATTTAGAAGCCTACAACCTTGGTTTTAATTCCAGCGGTAAAAGTGAGCCGGAGGTTGCAGAGGTTATTGCTGAAATCGAAAATCCTGCTGTTCTTCTCATTAGTACCGAGGGTAATTGCCCTTCCAGTGAATGGCTGGAGGAAAAACTTGCGGCATTCATTGACATCTACCGCCAAAAGCATCCCGAAACACCCATTGTGGTGCTGCCCTTTATTGTAGGGGGTAAGGATACCTTTGTTCCCGGGCTGATGGAGAGAAGAATGAGGGACAGAGACATTCAGAGAAAAATCGTGGATGACAGAAAAAATGCAGGTGATGAGAATATTTATATCTATTGCCTGGATGAAGACATTCCAAAGGAAGTTAACGGCCACAGTATATGGCATGAGGTAACGGTAGATGGGCTTCATTACAATGAGCTCGGCTTCTACTGGATTACCGAAGGACTTTATAAGTTTTTAAAAGAAACAGTTAATATTTAATATAAGGAGGAACTATTGAAATGGATATGAAAAGCTTTTCTTTAGAGGGTAAAATTGCCCTGGTAACCGGTGCTTCTTACGGTATCGGCTTTGCGATTGCTTCTGCTTATGCTGAAGCCGGCGCGAAAATCGTGTTTAACGACATTAATCAGGAATTGGTAGACAAGGGTATGGCTGCATATAAAGAAGCCGGTATTGAAGCTCGTGGCTACGTTTGCGATGTAACCAACGAAGAACAGGTACAGAATCTGATTGCTACCATTGAAAAGGAAGTTGGCGTGATTGATATTCTGGTTAACAATGCCGGTATCATCAAGCGTATTCCGATGCATGAAATGTCTGCTGAAGAATTCAGAAAGGTTATTGATGTTGACCTGAATGCTCCCTTTATTATGGCAAAGGCTGTTATTCCTTCCATGATTAAGAAGGGTCATGGTAAAATCATTAACATCTGCTCTATGATGAGTGAATTAGGTCGCGAAACCGTTTCTGCTTATGCTGCAGCAAAGGGTGGTTTAAAGATGCTGACCCGTAACATCTGCTCTGAATACGGCGAATATAACATTCAGTGTAACGGCATTGGACCCGGTTACATTGCAACTCCCCAGACTGCACCCCTTCGTGAGAAGCAGGCTGATGGCTCCAGACATCCCTTCGACCAGTTCATCATTGCCAAGACTCCGGCTGCCCGTTGGGGAACTCCGGAAGACCTGCAGGGTCCTGCTGTGTTCTTAGCATCTGATGCTTCCAACTTTGTGAACGGTCACGTTCTCTATGTAGACGGTGGTATCTTAGCTTACATTGGTAAGCAACCGTAATAAGAGTTTCTTCCGCCTTGGATTAGAGGAGAAAAAGGCTACGATCATGCCGAATGTTCTTGAAGACAGTTATATCATATTACAAAAAAGGAGCAAGAGTTTAAATGACTCTTGTTCCTTTTTTGTTTAAACTAATTGATTACCTTTTCTTAAAGTATCTTACATTCTGAATTTAATTCTTCCCAGACTATATCAAAGATGGCGATATCAATATTATTTATTGATGTGAGTGTATATAGTGATTTTCTGTTAAATTTTTCGCTGTCACATAAAAAAACACTTTGTTTGGTATTTGCCAGCATGAGAGAGCGAATGTAGTTTTCTTCTTCTGTAGGATCTGAAATAATCCCGTTTTTATCCAGAGCATAGGATGAGAAAAATAAAATATCCGGATGAATTTCAGAAATCACTCTGTAACTTTGAGGTCCTGATAATACGGCGGAGTTATTTACACTGCTACCACCAATGCAATGTGTTTTAATGCCATAGTTTATGGCATTGAGAGCCGTAATCATATTGTTTGTAAAAAGAGTTATATCTTTATGCCTTGCAATGTACGGAATCAAAAATCCGGCAGTGCTTGAACCATCCAACATAATAATCTGCCCATCACAAATGAGATGTTCGGCTTTTTTTGCAATTTTCCGTTTTGCAGCAGTATTTTGAGACAGTCGATTTTGAAGCGGAGCCACTTGATTCGCATTTAATATATTAGCTCCTCCGTGTGTGCGCTTGATAAAATACATATTTTGTAATTTGGTTAAATCACGGCGAATACTTGATTCGGAAGTATATGTTAATTGGGAAAGTTTCGTTACCGTCATAAATCCATTTTTGTTCAGTAATTCAAGAATTTGTTCTTGTCTTTTTGAAATGCTCATTTCAACACCTCTTTTGCTCGTTTAATAATTTCATATGATTATTTTTCAAGTTTATCGCCAAATATTGCAAATAAACAATCATATTATATAATTATACCATAAAAAAATAATACGTCAATATGAGGTGATATGATGCTGGAAAATACAAAAGAAAGAGTGCTTCACGCAAACCTTGCTTTAAAGAAAGAGAATCTGATTACGTTGACGTGGGGAAATGTTTCGGAACTTGATAAAGAAACCGGTTATGTTGTAATAAAACCATCAGGCGTGGATTATGAAAACATGAATGTCGATGATATGGTTGTTGTTGACCTTTCCGGAAAAGTGGTTGAAGGAAAATGGAATCCTTCTTCTGATACCCCCACTCATTTGGAATTATACAGACGTTTCCCCAAAATTGGAGGAATCACGCATACCCACTCAAGATGGGCAACAATTTTTTCGCAATGTGGAATGAATATACCTGTACTTGGTACAACTCATGCCGATGCTTTTTGCGGTGATGTACCTTGCACGCGCATGCTGACCACCGCCGAGATAACAGGAGAATATGAACTTGAAACCGGTAAAGTTATTGCAGAACTTTT
>SVJT01000112.1 GCA_015068865.1 Oscillospiraceae bacterium
TTCTTTCTGCGAGCCGAGCGAAGCGAGAATCGAGAAAGAACTTCGACTATACATAATAAGGAAGTTCTTTTGCGGTTGTAACCACCCGACAAAAGAACGGCTGGATTAAGTGCATTCTATTTTATAGAATGCCTTACTCCATGCCTCTCCCCCCATACCCCCTGCAAACGACACAGGGGCTTCACCCCTGGACCCAACGATTGCCGGAAGAATAGTGATGATATTAAAACACCATAGAATTAATTTTCAGGAGGAACACTTATGTTATTTGGCAAAAAGAAAGAAATGCACAAGATTGTTATTGGCGGCTGCCGGGACTTTGATGATTATGAGTTTTTTAAGGTAAAAGTGGATGCATATTTGGAAACGGTGAGAGATAAAGATATTACCATTCTTTCCGGCCATTGCTCCGGCGTTGATCAAATGGCAGAACGTTATGCCAAAGAACGACATTTGAAGCTGCTTATTTTCCCGGCTGAATGGAATCTGTACGGTCGCTCGGCAGGACCCATACGGAACGAAAAAATGGTTCAGCAGGCGGAGACGGTGATTGCCTTTTGGAACGGAAAATCCAGGGGCACAAAGAGCCTGATTCACTTGGCAACCCAATATGGCAGAAATTTAGAGGTTGTGCCGATACAATAGGTAAAAACACTTGACAAAGAGCGAAAAGTATGCTATAATTTGTCACATCTCAATCGGAAAGAGTTTTCCGAAGCAAGATAATGACCGCCGATGGAATCAAGCCTCGGCTAAGGCCATACGGACAGCCGGGTCAAATGCCGAAAACCGCTTTTGCGGTTGGCAACTTCTGTTGCCTTATTGATTGAGTTAAAAGCTCAAGTTTTATAAGTTGGTGACTATAAACCGATGCCTTGTGGCATAGAACTTGTGAAATGGTCAATAAGAGTGGTAAAAGTAATCTTTGCTATATAGACTCTAAACCCATTGGGATACAATAACGCTTGGTTTAGCTTTGCTTTTAACCGGTGTTTTATCAACTCGTATTCTGCAAGTAGTATGCTGCAACAGCGGCATACTGCTTTTTTTATTTTCTGGAGCACCGACTCTTAATGAATTCTATCCGGCAGGGGGAAAACGTTATGAAAAAGATTATAGAACTGAAAAACATTTCCAAAGCATTTGACGGTGAAACCGTTTTAGATGATATCAGTTTAGATATTTATGACAATGAATTTATAACGTTGTTAGGTCCTTCCGGCTGCGGTAAAACAACAATGCTCAGAATGATTGGCGGGTTTGAACAGCCTGACCAAGGGGATATTCTGTTTATGGGTGAACGGATTAACAACACGCCGCCTCACAAACGGAATGTAAATACGGTTTTTCAGAAATATGCGTTATTCCCTCATTTAAATGTGTTTGAAAATGTGGCATTTCCGCTGCGTGAACGGAAAGTGCCAAAAGATGAAATAAATCAAAAAGTGAATGAAATGCTGTCTTTGGTTATGCTTTCTAATTTTGCTAAACGCAGTGTAACCAGTTTGTCCGGCGGTCAGCAACAACGTGTGGCTATTGCCCGTGCGCTGATTAATCATCCCAAGGTGCTTCTTTTAGATGAACCTTTGGGTGCGCTTGACTTAAAACTCAGAAAAGATATGCAGCAGGAACTGAAAAAAATTCAGAAAAGTACCGGTATCACCTTTGTTTTTGTCACTCACGACCAGGAAGAGGCTCTTAGTATGTCTGATACCATTGTGGTTATGAGTGAAGGAAAAATTCAGCAAATCGGTGCTCCCAGCGATATTTATAATGAGCCGAAAAATGCCTTTGTGGCAGATTTTATCGGTGAAAGTAATATTATCGACGGTGTGATGCAGGCAGATTATCAGGCTAAGTTTTCCGGTCATACCTTCCGGTGCCTGGACACAGGCTTTGCACCCAATGAACCGGTTGATGTGGTTATCCGTCCGGAGGATGTGGATATTGTGCCGGTGGAGCAGGGTATGCTGTCCGGCGTGGTAACCCAGGTAACCTTTATGGGTGTACATAACGAAGTTATTGTAGATGTAAACGGTTTTAAATGGATGATTCAGACCACGGATTCTGTGAATGAAGATGAAAGAATAGGTATTTATTTAGAGCCGGATGCCATTCATATCATGAAAAAGTCGAAATATTCCGGTATGTTTGGTGACTATTCTTCTTACTCTAACGAACTGGACGAACTGTCTGATCCGGGAGGGGAGGAAGAAGCATGACAAAAACAGAAAAAAAGAGTCAGAGTGGTGGTGGCATAGCCTTAATGCCCTATTCCATATGGTCTCTTTTGTTCATTTTGGTTCCCCTCGTATTTGTCGCATATTATGCCTTTACGGATAATGATTTTTCGTTCACAACTGAGAACATCACCCGCTTTTTCACGGCGACCAGTGAAATGAAGGGGGATGACGGAACCATCCGTGAGGTGCGGACTTATATCGTCATTTTTATGCGTTCTCTGAAACTGGCGGCTATTTCTACGTTGGTATGCTTGATTTTGGGCTATCCCATGGCCTATATTATGGCACGAGCCAAAGAAAAAACCCAGAAAACACTTGTTACGCTGATTATGATTCCTATGTGGATGAATTTCCTGATCCGTACTTATGCATGGATGACAATTCTGCAGGACACAGGTATTTTAAATGGATTGCTGAGTAAGTTTGGCTTAGGACCTGTGCACATTATCGGAACAGAAACAGCCGTTATAATCGGTATGGTATATGACTATTTTCCGTATATGATTTTACCTATTTATTCCATTATGGCTAAAATGGATGTTAAGCTTTTGGAAGCGGCCAGAGATTTGGGATGTAACAGCTTTTCGGTTTTGAGAAGGGTTATTTTTCCGCTCAGTCTGCCCGGTGTTGTGTCCGGTATTACGATGGTGTTAATCCCCTCTGTGAGTACATTTTACATTTCGCAGAAGTTAGGTAACGGTAAATTCTTTTTGATTGGCGATGCCATTGAAGGGCAGTATATCAATCAGGATTTGCATTTTGCGGCAGCTATTGCGTTTATTTTAATGGTAATTTTGCTTATATGTATGGCTCTGGTGAAGTATTTTACCGCGCGCCTGGTTCGTGGGGGTGAGTAAAATGAAAATATCATCTAAAATATATACGGCTTTGATTTTCGTTTTTCTCTTTGCACCCATTGCAGTATTGCTGGTGTTTTCTTTCAACGAGGCTAAGAGCTTGTCTGTATTTTCGAGCTTTTCCTTCAAATGGTATGAAGAGCTGTTTAATGACAGAAGTACCTTGGAATCAGTTAAAAATACATTGATTCTGGCAACGGCAGCAACCGTCATATCAACGATTATGGGAACGGCAGCAGCAGTGGGAATTCATAAAATTCGTAAGCGCTGGTATCGGGCATTAATTAATACTGTTACCAACATTCCCATGATTAACCCGGATATTATTACCGGTATTTCCATGATGCTGGTGTTTGTGTTCGTGGGTCGTATGTGGGGAGCTTCTAACAGCTTGAATTTCTGGACGATGCTGATTGCTCATGTAACGTTCTGCTTGCCTTATGTTATTTTTCAGGTGTTGCCGAAACTGCAACAAATGGAACGGGACTTGGTGGAAGCGGCTATGGATTTGGGTTGCACACCCCTTAGAGCGTTCTTTAAGGTGACTATGCCGGAGATTCTGCCGGGGGTGATTACCGGTGCGATTATGGCATTTACCCTTTCGCTGGATGACTTTGTTATTAGTTATTTTACTACCGGTAACGATTTTCAAACCTTACCGATTCGTATTTACGGTATGACAAAGAAAACAGTTACGCCGAAGATGTATGCTTTAGCCACCATTATTTTCTTTGTGACTATGACTCTTTTACTTATCAGTAATTTTATAGATAATGACGATAACCGTCAGTTGCGCGAAAAGAGAAGAAAATTAAAAGAAAAATAAGGGGGAATACAGGATGAGAAAAAAACTTCTTACATTGGGTCTGGCTTTTATGATTATCGTGGGATGTTGTGTTTGCTTTACCGGTTGCGGTGGAGGGAATACATTAACTCTCAATGTGTATAACTGGGGAGAATACATCTCCGATGGTAGTGAAGGCACTTTTGATACAGTGAGAGAATTTGAAAAATGGTATGAGAAGACCTATAATCAAAAAGTAAAGGTGAATTACACTACTTTTGCATCCAACGAGGATATGTACAGCAAATTATCCAGTGGTGCTGTCAGCTATGATGTGGTGATTCCTTCTGATTATATGATTGCCAGAATGTCGGCAGAAAATATGCTGCAGCCCTTGAATTTCGATAATATCCCCAATTATGAGCATATTTATGAGGAATTCAAAGGTTTATATTATGATCCGGAAAATCAGTATACAGTACCTTATGCTTACGGAATTATCGGTGTTATTTACAATGCAAATGCTGTGGATGCAGAGGATGTTGGCGGTTGGGATTTGTTATGGAATGAAAAATATGCCGATAAAATTCTGCAGTTTAACAATTCCAGGGATGCCTTTGGTATGGCGATGTATAAAAAAGGCCTAGATGTGAATACAACCGAGCAGGCGGAATGGGACGCAGCGTATGAGGAACTCATTTCCCAACGTCCGTTGGTATACAGCTACGTTATGGATGAAATTTATAATATGATGGAATCCGGGGAAGCAGCTATCGGAGCTTATTATGCCGGGGATTATTTCACAATGAAAGATGCTCAGGCTGAAAATGTTGATTTACAATTCTATTATCCCGATAACACGAACTATTATATTGATGCTATGTGTATTCCTAACTGCTGTCAGAACAAGGAATTGGCGGAACGGTTTATCAACTTTATGCTTTCGGAAGAAGCAGCCATTGCCAATGCTGAATATACCTATTATGCATCGCCCAATAAGCTGGTATATGAAAACAAAAGCTATATTGATAATATGGGTGAAGAGGCAATGGAAGTTCTGTATAAGAATGCAGACGGTTTCAGAGAGGCGTATAACAAAAATGCATACCGTAATCTGCCGGCAGAAACCTTAAGTTACATTAATACTTTATGGGAAACTGTTAAAATCAATTAATACACAAAAAGAGCTGTCGCGAATGTGACGGCTCTTTTGAGCATATGGATTAAGGGAAAGAAAAAAGATAACATTCATTGAAAAGGAAAAGGACAGTACAATGTACCGACAATAAACAAGGTGATACAAATGAAAAAACTATTAATTCTATTATTGGCTGTCTTCCTGACAATTTCAGGAT
>SVJT01000113.1 GCA_015068865.1 Oscillospiraceae bacterium
ATGAGGAAAAAGGGTATACTTCCAAAAAAGATATGCTGGATGATATCGCTGCTTTGTTAGGCGGTCGTATGGCGGAAAAACTGATACTCGATGACATCAGTACCGGAGCTTCTAACGACATTATGCGTGCGACTAAAACCGCTCGGGATATGGTTATGAAATACGGTATGAGTGATGCACTTGGACCTATGTGCTTCGGTTCTGATAATGATGAAGTCTTTTTGGGCAGAAGCTATGCACAGACCCGGGATTACAGTGAACAGGTGGCTGCAGAAATCGATGTGGAAGTAAGAAAGATTATTGACAATGCGTATGCTATTTGCGAAAAGGAACTGACGGAACATAAAGAACAGTTGTTGCGTGTTGCGGATGCTCTTTTAACTAAGGAGAAGCTTTCCGGCGAAGAATTTGAAGCTTTGTTTGCCGGAGAAGAGAAGTCTGAGGATGTTTCAGACGCAGAAGAAACAACTGAAGCTAACGAATAATATTTAGGAGCTGTAAAGAGATTTACAGCTCTCTTTTTTTACTTTTTTAAGATGCTTTGTATAAGAAATGTTACAAAAAATTGATGTTTTTGTGAAAAATTATTAAAATTTTGTAAATAAACCTTGCAAAATTCAAAAAAAAAGTATATGATATTAAATGGAATAGTAAGATTTGCTTTTGGCAAATTTTTGATGTGTGAACGGAGGAAGAAAAAATGCTTAGTCAGGTTTTTCAGCCGATGCTGGAACAAATGAAGGCGGTATCGGGGAAAAGTATGGGTGTTTTAAATAATTATGGTGTTGTGATTGCCAGTGCAGGGGAGGCTCCTTCTGAGGAAATCGCTTATGATGCTGTTATGAATAATGCTAACAACGGCAGACCGTTTGTGCTGGGAGATTTTACTTTTGTGGCGTTCGGTATGCGCAATGTGCTGGACTATGTTGTCTATGTTAACGGTACAGATGCAGAGACTCAAAAGCTTTCTCTGATGTTATCAGTCAGTCTTTCAAATCTGCAGGTGCATTGTGGTGATAAGTATGATAAAACCAACTACTTAAAGAGCGTTTTGCTTGGTAATGTTTTGCCAGGTGATGTGTTTATCCGTTCTGATGAATTGCAGATTGATACAGAGATTCCTCGTGCGGTTTATATCATTCAGTTGCAGGAAAATGCTGATATTTCGGTGCAACACTTATTGCAGAATATGTTTCCCGAACAGGATTTTGTCATCAGTATTGACAATATGAACGTTGTTTTAATTAAAGCACTGCCTGCCGGATATAATCGGGAGTTTTTAAGTAAAATCGCAAAAAGTATTGTTGAAACAGTCAATTCTGAACTGATGGTGCAGGTTTATGTCGGTATGGGCACACCGACAGACTCTATTCACGATATTGCCCGTTCTTATTCCGAAGCGCAGATTGCTCTGGAAATCGGTCGTGTGTTTGATGGGGAAAAATATATTCTGAGTTATGATACATTAGGCATTGGTCGTTTGATTTATCAATTACCCAGCAAGCTCTGCGAACTGTTTTTAGATGAAATTTTCAAAAAGGAAAGCATTAATGTGCTGGATGAAGAAACCATTCAGACAATTTATAAGTTCTTTGAAAATAATTTAAACGTCAGCGAAACATCCCGTCAGCTGTTTGTACACAGAAATACGTTGGTTTACCGTTTAGATAAAATTGAACGGTTAACCGGTTTGGATTTACGCAATTTTGATGATGCGGTTATTTTCAAAGTGGCAATTTTAGTTAACAAATATTTACACGCAAATTCACCGAAGTTTTAATATTTTGCAGTTGATTAGGAGTTAATATGATTATTTTCAGTAATGTTTCCAAGGTCTATGAAAACGGCTCGACAGCCCTTAACAATATTAGCTTTTTTATTGAACGTGGCGAGTTTGTTTTTGTTGTTGGTCCTTCCGGTGCCGGCAAATCTACGTTGATTAAATTGCTGATGCATGAAGAAACAGCGACGGCGGGAGAAGTCATTATCGACGGCGTTACGGTAAACAACCTAAAACAAGATCAAATTCCGTATTTGCGCCGGAATATGGGTGTGGTATTTCAGGATTTTCGTCTGCTGCCCAAAAAAACAGTATATGAAAATGTATCCTTTGCTATGGAAATTGTAGGCGCTACTCGCCGCGAAATCCGTAGACAGGTTCCGACGGTTTTGAGCTTGGTAGGGCTTTCACATAAAGCTAAATCATACCCCTCTCAATTATCCGGCGGTGAACAGCAGCGTGTGGCTTTGGCACGGGCGTTGGTTAATAATCCTTCTTTCTTAATTGCTGATGAACCGACGGGAAACTTAAATCCCAAAACGGCTCAGGAAATTATGGAGCTTTTAAATGACATCAATAAACGTGGCACGACCATCATTATGGCAACACACGCCAAAGAGATTGTGGACCAGATGAAAAAGCGGGTTATTGCCATAGAAGACGGCGAAATCGTCAGAGATGAAGCCAGAGGTGTGTACGGATATGAAAATTAACAGTGTCAGATATTTTATGAAAGAGGCCGGTCGAAACGTTTTCTCCAATGGCTGGATGAGTATTGCTTCTATGTTTACGGTTGTGGCCAGCCTTTTGGTTTTTGGCATCTTTATGGTGCTAACCTTAAATGTGAATCATATGGTAACCAAGCAGGAAAAGGATTATGAGATTACATTAACGGTAGACGAAAATTGTACGCCGGAAGAAACAGAACAACTGGGAAAGACGCTGGCGGAAGTGCCAAATGTTTCCGAGGTTATTTTTGAATCCAAAGATGTCCGTATGGAATATCTTCGTGAAAAGTTCGGCGAAGAAGCGGCTCTTTTAGATGCGTATCAGGGTGAAGAAAACCCCTTACGGGATTGGTATAAAATCCGTTGCGTGGATTTGAATCAATCGGAGGAAACAGTGGAGAAGATTAAGGAAATCGGCGGTGTGGCCAGAGTTATCAGCAATGGGGAAACCATTAATAAGTTGACGACGGTTTCCAGTTATATAAGTCAGGCCAGTATCTGGATTATGCTGGCGCTTACAATTATCTCTGTATTTATTATTGCGAATACGATTAAATTAGCTGTATTCTCCAGACGAAAAGAAATTAACATTATGAAATATGTTGGTGCTACCGACTGGTTTATCAGGTGGCCGTTCATCATTGAAGGAATGATTATCGGTCTATTGGGTGCGATTGTTTCCGGTATGCTGATTGCTTTGAGTTATGAGGGAATTATTGGCGTATTTACTACATTGAAAATTGCCTTTATGGATTTTATTCCGTTAAAGGATATTATGGTGTACATAAGTAGTCTTTTCTTGTTTATGGGCATTGTTTTAGGTGCGTTGGGCAGCTTGATTGCTGTTCGTAAGCACTTAAAGGTGTAATACAATCGAACGGTTGTATTTTATGAGGAAATGCAAAAAAGAACTTGCATTTCCTCTTTTTTTGTGATATACTATTTTGGCAAATACGCACGCATTGTGATTTTGCGGGTGGTGCCGGATGTACCGGTTCCCGCAGAAGTTGAGCAGTGCGGAGGTGAATGCAAATAAAACCGGAGGTGACAGAAATGTCAGTAATTTCAATGAAACAACTGCTGGAAGCAGGCGTCCATTTCGGACATCAGACCAGAAGATGGAACCCCAAAATGGCTGAGTACATCTTCACAGAACGTAACGGTATCTACATCATCGATTTGCAGAAAACCGTTAAAAAGATCGAAGAAGCTTATAGCTTCATTCGCGACATCGCTCAGGATGGTGGCGAAATTCTGTTTGTCGGCACCAAAAAGCAGGCACAGGATTCCATTAAGGAAGAAGCAGAACGTGTTGGTATGTATTGGGTAAACGCAAGATGGTTAGGCGGTATGCTGACTAACTTCAAAACCATTACCAAACGTATCGAACGTTTAGAACAGCTGACCCGTATGGAAGAAGACGGCACCTTTGATCTGCTTCCCAAAAAGGAAGTTATCAACTTAAAGAATGAAAGAGAAAAGCTGGAGAAATTCTTAGGCGGTATCAGAACCATGAAGAAGCTGCCCAGCGCTTTGTTCATTGTTGACCCCAGAAAAGAAAAGATTGCTATTGCAGAAGCTAAGAAACTGGGTATCCCCGTTGTTGCTATCGTTGATACCAACTGCGATCCTGAAGAAGTTGACTATGTAATTCCCGGTAATGACGATGCAATCCGTGCCGTAAAACTGATTGCTTCTACCATTGCTAACGCAGTTATCGAAGGTCGTCAGGGTACCGATGCTGTAGCTGAAGCAGAAGCTGAAGAAGCAACAGACGCTGAATAATTCAATTTTTGAATAGAAAAGAGGAGATAAACATGGCATTTACAGCTGCTGATGTTAAAAATTTAAGAGAAATGACCGGTTGCGGCATGATGGACTGCAAAAAAGCCCTGACTGCAGTAGACGGTGATGTTGATAAAGCTATTGAATTCCTGCGTGAAAAAGGCCTTGCAACTGCTGCTAAGAAATCCGGCAGAATTGCATCTGAAGGTATCGTTAAGTCTTATATGACCGATGATAAGAAAATCGGTGTTCTGCTGGAAGTTAACTCTGAAACAGACTTCGTTGCAAAGAACGATGAATTTCAGACCTTTGTTAGCAATGTAGCTAAAATTGTTGCTGATGCTAACCCTGCAGACGTTGAAGCTTTAAAGGCACTGGCTTATGATGGTGCTACCACTGTTGGTGATGCTTTAACCAACCTGATTGCTAAAATCGGTGAAAACATGAATATCAGAAGATTCGCAAGAATCGAAGGCAATGTTTGCTCTTACATCCATGGCGGCGGCAGAATCGGCGTTTTAGTTGAAGCTGAAGAGAGCCTTGCTGATGAAGTAGCTTACGAAGCTGCAAGAGATGCTGCAATGCAGATTGCTGCTATCAATCCTTTATATCTGTCTAAGGACGTTGTGCCTGCTGAAGATGTTGAAAAAGAAAAGAACATCATTTTGGCTCAGATTAAGGAAGATCCTAAGAATGCTAATAAACCCGAAAACATCCTTGAAAAGATGGTTGGCGGTAAAATTAACAAGTTCTTTGAACAGAACTGCTTACTGCAGCAGGAATTTGTTAAAGACAGCGATTTCAAGGTTGAAGCTTATCTTGCATCCAAGGGTGTTAAGCTCATTGGCTTTGTAAGATTTGAAAAGGGCGAAGGTCTTGAAAAGCGTGAAGACGACTTTGCAAGCGAAGTTGCA
>SVJT01000114.1 GCA_015068865.1 Oscillospiraceae bacterium
AGAAAAAAATGAATCCTATGATTGGCGCTGCCGGCATTTCCGCATTCCCCATGTCAGGTCGTGTGGTTCATAAGTTGGGTCTGGCTGAAGATCCCAGCAATTTCCTGCTGATGCACTCTATGGGTGTTAACGTTTCCGGACAGATAGCCTCCGTTATTGCCGGCGGTCTGCTCCTTAACTTCTTATTACGATAAGGGAGGATTATCATCATGAACTTAAATTTTAATAATTTATTGGAAGCTTTACCTACTGCCGGTTTTGGTATGCTCGGTGTTTTTATTGTTATCACCACCATTTTTCTGTGTGTTAAACTGATGGGTTTCTTTCTTAAGGATAAAAGCGAAAACTAATAATCCCAGTATTAAAGCAGGGCTTACAACAAGGTAAGCCCTCAGACCGTCGAAAAAGGCAGTTCTAACGCAAGCGACAGGAAACAATAATAAAACCCAGCTTATATAAAATAATATTTTTAGGTTTAGAACAGCGCGGTTTTCATCGAGGAAACCGCGCTGTTACTTGCTTTTAACGAACGCAAACTCTACCGTACCATCGCACGCCGACGAATTTGCGTTCGTCAAATATACCTACCTTTTCAACGTCTGCTCAGTGTGTCGAGGTTTCTCGACACGCTGAGGGCTTACAACAAGGTAAGCCCTATTTTTATGCACCATAGAAAAAATTTAAAAAAATTCAAAAAAGTCACTTTTTGTAATAAGTTTGTAATATGTTTATGTTACAATGCTATTGAGCCGTTAGGCATTTATCATAATTTTTTATATCTTTTTTTATAGAAAATTACCTTAACGATACTAAGTCACAAAATATTCCGATAAATGAGGATAATATATGGACATTGTAATTTCGATTAATTTTTTAATATCTATTTTGTTTACCTTTTGTTATTTTTATCAAATCATTTACGTTTTCATTGGTTTGATAAAAAAACCGTCTAAATTAAAAGCGGTAAGAAACCATCGGTATGCAATTATTATTTCAGCTCGAAACGAAGCCAATGTTGTCGGCAATTTGCTTGACAGCATTCATCAGCAAACCTACCCTGCTGATATGATAGATACTTTCGTTGTTGCCGATAACTGCACCGATAACACTGCTGAGATTGCAAGAGAAAACGGTGCTTATGTATATGAGCGTTTTAACAACGAACAGGTAGGCAAAGGATATGCCTTAAATTGGTTATTCGACCTTATAAAGAAAGACCATGGCAACAAACAGTATGAAGCATATATTGTCTTTGACGCTGACAATGTTTTAGATCCTCATTTTATTGAGGAAATGAACAATCTTTTTGATAACGGATACCGCATTCTCACCAGTTACCGAAACTCAAAGAACTACGGCGAAAACTGGATTACCGCCGGTTATTCACTCTGGTTCTTGCGTGAATCTAAATTTTTAAACAACGTCAGAATGGAACTCAAAACCAGTTGTGCTATCTCCGGAACCGGATTTTTAATTTCCGCTGATATCATTAACAGCAATGGTGGTTGGATTCATCATCTGTTGACTGAAGATATTGAGTTTTCTGCTGACAGTATTATCAAAGGTGAAAGAATTGGTTACTGTGGTGATGCTGTTTTATATGACGAACAGCCGAGAACATTCTGTCAGTCATATACTCAGCGTTTGCGTTGGGCAAAAGGTTTTTACCAAGTTCTTCGTCATTACGGTTTAAAATTGTTCGGCGGTACTTTAAAGGGGCGTTTTTCCTGTTTTGATATGCTGATGACAATCACTCCGGCTATGCTGCTCACCCTTATCCTGACCGCTATTAATATGATTGCCATACCCCTTGGATTAATTTTTGAAGCAGAGAATATATCCTTATTGTTTCTTTCATTATCACAAACAATTTTCGGTTTTTATATGAAGTTCTTCTTCTTGGGACTCGTTACTTCTATAACCGAACGCAAACAAATACACTGCTCAACCTTTAAAAAGGTTTTGTATGTCTTTACCTTCCCGTTGTTTATGCTGACATACATTCCTATTGCCATTGTCGCTCTCTTTAAAAAGGTTAAATGGGAACCTATTAAACATTCTGTTACAAAAACACTGGAAGACATTCAGGACGAAAGCGGCAGTACAGTTGCATAAAATTTCTTGTGACAAACGATTTTAAAAAAGGAGATGTAAAAAATTTTTTACATCTCCTTTTTACATCCTCTTTTTTACCATTTTTTATATCTGTATGGTCGCCTCATATAACAAACCTACTTTGGTTTTATTTTCTCTCCTTTGGCATGGTAAATACAAATTCGCTGCCGGAACCTAATACGCTGCTCACCTGCACCTTTCCGTTATGAATCTTTGCAATTCGGTTAACAATTGAAAGACCTAAGCCCATACCGCCATTGTCCTTTTGTGTACGGGAAGCATCCACTTGATAAAATCGCTCCCAAATTTTCGGTAAATCTTCTTCTGCAATACCAATGCCGTTATCCTGAACTGAAACAATGATCTCATTTTCATTTTCTGAAAGACTAACACATATTTCACCATCATTTTTACTGTATTGATAACCATTGGAGATCAAGTTGATAAAGAGTCTTGCCAGGAGAAACGTATCTGCCTCTGCTAACACACCTGAGGCAATATTTCTTTTTAAAACAATCTTGCCCTCATGAAGTTCTTCCTGCTCATCACAAACAAAAGACAACAGTTCGCTGATATCTGTTTTTTCAAACTGAACTGCCTGTGTTTTTTTATCCATCCTGGAAATCGTTAACAATTCCGATACTAAGCGGGACATTCTCTCTGCCTGTCGTTTAACCGATGCTGCTGATTCGGCAAATTCCTCCGGTGTTTTAGCACACTCTGTCATATATTCACATTCCGACAAAATAACTGCCGTCGGCGTTCGTAATTCATGAGACGCATCAGATGTAAACTGTTTTTCCCGTTCAAAGGCTTGTTCTATTTGTTCTAACATTTCATCAAAGGTATTGGCCAGTTCGCAAATTTCATCTTCTCCACGACCAATATTAATTCTTCTGGTTAAATCATTGCTCCGGCTGATTTCCTTTGCTGTTTTGCGGATTGTATTCACCGGTACAAGTGCACGTTTAACAATAAAATATCCGCCAACTGCCGCTACTAAAATCAAAACAACCGTCAACATAGTATTATTTCGCATAATGGAAGTTATGGCATAATTTTCCGTTGCATTGGAAATGACTCCACGCACCCAAAAAGACTGTCCTTCCGGTCGATGAATTTGTTTATCAAATACATAGCATACTTTTCCGTTATACTTTTCCGTTCGAAGCTCGTTATGGAGAAAATCCAATTTTTCTTCCACGCCGAAAGGATGCTGCTCGCTTAACAGATTTAGATTTTCATCATAAACGGCCAGTTGCACTCCGTGTTCCCAAAAACGCATTGGTGGGCGCCGATTCATTACATCTCCATGAACCATAGTTTGCCGCGCCATATCTTCAACGGTTTTTATCAAGCGTCCTGTCATATCACGTTTAACCATTTCACTGCTAACGGAATTCATAGCAAATAAAACAACAGCTGCAACAATCACCATAACCAGAGTATACCAAAGGGTAATTTTCATTTTTAACGATATTTTTCTCATACGTCCACCCTCAAAACATATCCCTTCCCCCGAATGGTATGAATCAGTTTTGTCGAAAAGGGATCATCAATTTTTTTACGCAAATACCGTATATATACATCCACCACATTGGTACCGCCTGCATAGTCAAAATTCCAAACATGATTTTCTATTTTTTCCCTGGAAAGCACAACTCCTTGATTTCTCACAAGGTACTCTAAAATGTCAAACTCCTTAGCTGACAGATTAATTTCTTTTCCTTCTCTTGTTACAATATGTGCATTTACGTCAATCATAAGACTGCCTACTGTAAATATATTGGTTGAAAAACCGGCTGATTTTCGAATCATAGCCCTTAGCCGGGCAAGAAGTTCTTCAAAGGCAAAAGGTTTTACCAGATAGTCCTCTGCTCCGGCATCCAATCCGGCCACACGGTCAGCTATACTGTCTTTTGCTGTCAAAAGAATCACCGGTGTATGATTATCTTGGGCGCGGATGATTTTCAGCACCTCAATACCGGAACGTTTGGGCATCATAATGTCCATAATAATAGCATCAAACTCCCCTGTCTCAATATAATCTAAGGCTTCTTCGCCATCAAAACAGCTGTCAACGCTATATCCTTCATTCGCCAATCGCTTAGATAAAACTCGATTTAAATCTTTTTCATCTTCTACAACTAATAGCCGCATTTTCTCCACCTGCCTATATTTTTATTCTATCATGGTTTCATCAAAAAAACAAGAATGTATGGCTCTATTATAAATGACTAAGATTAAATTATAATTAGAAAAATGCAAAAAAATAAAAGGCCATAGCAACGCAATTTTTGTATGCTACAGCCTTTGATTCTTTCTTCTATGAATTAATACTCAAATTCTATCACATTATTTTCTAACAGTTCCTCATCAGCAAAATATGCCATGGTCTTGCCACTGTTTTCATTTATTTTCGTTGCCCATTCCTTACCATTAAAAATAACCGTTTTTTCGGCTTTTTCCGTCTGTTTAAAGTGAATGGTAAACTTCTTGCCAAGGTATGTGAATTCCACGGAACAATCTCCAAATTCAGCCGGAATACAGGGCTTTACAGTCAAACCTCTGTACCCATAGGTAATACCGAAAAAGAAGTTATATACCGTGCGCAGAACATACGAGACCGTACCGGAAAGATATTGGAACTGCACTCTGTGCATAAACCGCTGACCGTTACTATAACTATTGGCAATAGCAAAAGGCGGTGCATAGGTTTTTGCTACCGGTGCATATTCTTCTTCAAAAGGCAGAATATATCTGGTTGCCTTATAAGCCAACTCCGGATGACCGCATTCACAGCAGGCACGAACATAAAAGCTCTGTGCGTGATTATAAGGACTGCTTCCGGAACCAAGACCAATCCGTCCGGCTTTTTCAACGGGTGCCCTGAAACCGTTACTGTTGGTGTTGTAACCGCGGGTGCCGAAGTTTTTGCTCTCGATATGATTAAAAATACTCTCCTGCATTTCTTTATCAGCGCAACCGGCAATGAGCGCCCACGCATTGGACACTAAGTACAATCTCTGTTCTCCATCCGGGTCACAATCAGACAACAGCCA
>SVJT01000115.1 GCA_015068865.1 Oscillospiraceae bacterium
GTTCTTCAATGATAAAGGTTTATCCGGCACCGGCAGAAATAGCTGCATCATTAACAGCCTTTTCTTCCACTTCAGTCGCCTGGCTGGGCACGCAAATCATGACTCTGGGTTTAAAGAAACGGTTTTTGCAAACCTTGCGCAGGAAGTAACGAATCATTTTTTCGGTGGTGTCATAATCAGAGATAACACCGTCTTTTAACGGACGAATGGCAACAATGTTACCGGGTGTACGACCGATCATATTTTGAGCTTCTGCGCCAACCTTTAACACTCTGCCAGTATTTGTATCAATTGCTACAACACTGGGCTCTTTTAAAACAACGCCCTTGCCTTTGACATATACTAAAACAGTTGCTGTTCCTAAGTCTATACCAATATCTTGTCCAAAATTAAACAAAGGATTTCCCTCCTTAATAATTAGTCTATTCTATAGTCGGATAAGTATACAAATTTTCCATATATTTTCATTATACATAACTTTATGCTATCTTGCAATAGTTTTTATAGTTTTATTTTTCCTGCCGGACAAACACTGACACAAATACCGCAAACAACACCGCGACCAATTTTCTGATAGGCTTGTTTCATATGGGTGCTACAGGCGTTTCTGTCAATTATATCATTTTGCCCCGGGGTATAAGCACGACCGGAAATAGCCATGGCAGGACAGGCAGTTACACAAGCAGCACAATCTTTACAAGGATTGTTTTTTGATATTGGTTGAAATCCTGCGGAAAGATCAAGGTCAGTCAGGACGGTAGCTAACCGAACACGGGGACCAAACCGGTCAGATAAGTACAGCGCACTGCGACCAATGGTACCTAAACCGGCTTTGACAGCGGCTTCTTTATGAGAAAAGAGACCGGAGAAGCCTTCAATGCTTTGCGAGGCAGGCACGCAAACATATTGTCCGCCATGGTTTTGCAAATATAAACCGGCCGTTAAGGCTAAACGGTCTAAAAAAGCATTCACAGTACGGTAATGGTGGAAATATGTGTGGGTCGGACCGTTTGAAACCGCGTCAATAACTGCATCAGAAAGCCGAACTGCGATGGTGACGGCATTGGTCAGACTGGGATACTCAGGTGGTGGAGTAACAGAAGAAAAACCAACTTCTGCGGCACCTTCACGTATTAATAATTCTTTTAATTCATTAATCATTATTTTCTCCAAATGCAATTAACTCTTCTGCTTGCTTCAATGTGGTTTCGCTTACGGAATCACCACCGATAATCCGTGCCAGTTCCCGCACGCGGCTATTGTATGCAAGGGGGGTGATGTCAGTTTTTGTCCGACCTTCTTCTGTGATTTTGCTGATATAGAAATGGGTGTTTGCCATAGCGGCAATTTGTGCCAGGTGGGTGACACAAAACACCTGTTTATTTTTAGCGAGGGATTTCATTTTTAAACCAATTTTTTGTGCTGCAGAGCCGCTGACACCGGTGTCGATTTCGTCGAAAATCAGCGTTTCAACACTGTCTCCGTCGGTCAGAATGGATTTAATGGCCAGCATAATACGGGAAAGCTCACCGCCGGAAATAATTTTGGTTAAGGGACGGTAGTCTTCGCCGGCATTGGTTTTCATTTTGAAGTGAATCTGCTCAGCACCGTAGCGATGCAGGGGAGCAGGGGTTAATTCAATGATAAATTCTGCATCGGGCATATTTAAAAAGTGCAGACTGTCGTCAACAGCTTTTTGAATCAACGGAATAGCTTTTTGACGCAAGACAGTCAGTTTTTGAGCAGAAAGGTTTGCTTTCTTTTCAGCCTCTGACAGTAACTGTTCCATTTCTTCTTTCTTTTCTTCAGCATTCTGCAATTCAAAAAGCTCTTTTTCACAGGCTTCCAAGTGAGCAAGAACAGCTTCAACTGAACCGCCGTATTTTCGTTTTAAATGATAAATAACATCTAAGCGTGCTTCAATTTCGTCTAAAGGCAACTCAATGTCTGATAAGCTGTCAAAATAATGGCGTAGATTTCGTGCCAGTTCTTCTGTTTCTTCTAAAATGGCATATATGGTATTGCTAAAAGGTTCTAATTGGCTATCCAGTCCCGATGCTTCGTCCAGAGCTTTAGCAGTGACAGATAAAGCCTGTCGAGCATCAGCTTCATCATTGCCGTCACAAAGGGCAGAAAGTGCCTGACCAATGCTTTGCTCTAATAAAACGCGGTGACGGATAATATCCCTTTTTTGCTTTAAATCGTCCTCTTCATCTGCAGAAAGGTTAGCAGCACGGATTTCATCACACTCAAAGGTGAGTATATCAATTTTACGCAAACGCTCAGCTTCGTCCATTTGCAGTGCTTCAGCTTCCTGCAATAAAGAACGCCAGGCGTTATAATCTGCCTGATAGGTAAGCAGTGTTTTGGCACCGTCTTTTTTCAGAAAACTATCTAAGAAATGGATATGGCTGGTAGGGTTTAACAAGGCCTGATTGTCGTGTTGACCGTGAATATTAACTAATAGTTGGCTGACTTCCTTCAGCTCGGAAAGGGTAGCAGGTCGTCCGCCAATGCGGCAAAGATTCTTGCCGTCACGCAAAAGTTGCCGTGAAAGAGCAATGGCTCCCTCGTCATCGATTTCATAACCCAACACAGCCAACTGTTTTTTTAAATCTTCATTTTCAATATAGAATAAACCGATTACTTCAGCACGGTCAGCACCGTGACGAATGAGTTCGCGGTTGGCACGGTCACCTAATAAGAGGTTAATAGAACCGATTAAAATAGATTTACCGGCACCGGTTTCACCGGTCAGAACATTCAACCCGTTATGAAATTCAATTTCGACATCGTCCAACAGGGCAATGTTTTTAATATGCAGGTTAAACAGCATATCAGTTCCCCCTAAATTTTACAAAAAGCTTTTAATCTGTTGGGTTAATTTGGCAGCGGCATTGTTATCCTGTGTAACACAAAAAATAGTATCATCGCCTGCTAAAGAGCCAACAATTTCTTCAATCAATAAGGAGTCCAGGACAGCAGCAGCGGCTTGAGCCATGCCGGCACGGGTTTTAATCACGACCATATTCTGTGCGTGACAAACACTGCAAACAGATTTGGATAAAATCAGAAATTGGTGACCTTGTGCACTGTTATTCACAGAAGGCTGTGCATATTTATATACACCGCCGGTCCCCGGGACTTTGGTTAACTGTAATTCTTTAATATCTCGGGAAACAGTGGCTTGTGTCACCTGAAATCCCATATCGCGAAGGCAAGTGGCCAGTTCTTCCTGTGTGGTGATTTCCTGAGTTCCGATTAAATGTAAAATAGCAGTATGTCTCTTTTGTTTCATGTTAGCTTTCCTTTCCTAACAGTTTGTGCCGGAGCACGCTATAAAAACGGTCGCCGTTAATTTTGACCAAACGAGCGGTATAGTCAGAACGGGATATGGTCAGAACATCTCCCTGGGAAAATACAGCATCTCCCAAACCGTCTGAATTCACCATTGCCGGACGAGGGTTCTGATTGCTGATGGTCATTGTGATTTTCCGATTATCCGGCACCACAATGCTTTTGGTATACAGCTTGTGGGGGCAAATGGGCGTGATTACAAAACTTTCTAAGGCGGGGTCTAAAATAGGACCGCCGGCAGACATGGAATAAGCCGTGGATCCGGTGGGAGTGGCAATAATCATACCGTCTGCTTTGTAATCATCAACAAACTGATTATCAATACATACATTAACATTAATTAAACGTGAACTTTCACATCGGCTGACAACAATATCATTTAAAGCATGAAAGGTCATCGTTTTGTTGTTTGACTGCGTGAGTGTAGCCTTCAGCATCATACGATTCTCAATGGTAAACTCACCTTGCTGCAGGCGAAAAAGACTCTCTTTAATATCTTGTCTTTCAATTTCGGATAAAAATCCCAAGTGCCCCAGATTAATACCTAAAACAGGCACATTATACACAGCAGCATCACGGGCTGAGGCCAGCAATGTACCGTCACCACCCAAAGCGATGGCTAAATCCACGTTTTGATACAACTCGTTATCAGGAAGCGGCAGAACACCGTTTCCGATACGGTCAGCAACCTTTTTTTCAGCATAAAGCATTGAGCCTGTCAAGCAGGCAACAGTTTCTTTTGTATAAATTAAATCCGGGTCGCGGTCTAAGTTGGGAACGATTAAAATTTTCTTCATAATCATCATCCTAACGGATTAGAAATTTACATTTTTTCTCATTATTAAGTATATCACAAAATGCTTGTTGTTGTCAATGTTTAAAAAAATTGCAAACCGCTTATTCTTGACTTTTTTATTGGAAAAAGTTATAATGAGAGATAGGAAAAAACGATAATGCAGCATTTATATTTGGTCTGGAGGAAACAGAATGAAATATGTAGTATTTTTAGGGGATGGCATGGCAGATTTTCCAAACAAGGAACTGTCCGGCAAAACGCCTCTTGAATTGGCTGTAAAGCCGAATATGGATAAACTGGCAAAGAATGGCACTATGGGGCTTGCCAAAACGGTTGACGATACGCTAAGTCCCGGTAGTGATGTGGCAAATTTGAGTGTTTTAGGGTATGACCCTTTGCAGTATTATAGCGGTCGTTCACCCTTGGAGGCTCTTTCCATCGGCGTTGAACTGAAGGATACGGATGTCACCTTCCGTGCCAATCTGGTCACCCTCTCTGATGAAGCAGAGTATAGTGAAAAAACAATGGTGGATTACAGTTCCGGCGAAATTACCACGGCTGAATCGACCGCTTTGATTGAATACCTGCAGAAAAACCTTGTAGTTGAAAATTTTGCTCTATATAGCGGCATTAGCTACCGCCATCTTTTGGTTTGGGACAAAGGAACAACAGACGTAAAATTAACACCGCCTCACGATATTTCCGGTCGCAAAGTAACGGAGTATCTGCCCGGTGGAGAGTTCGGTGAGTTGCTTTTAGGCATTATGAAGAAGAGTCACGAGTTACTCATTAACCATCCCATTAATCAGGATAGAATCAAGCGAGGATTGAATCCGGCTAATTCCTTGTGGATTTGGGGCGAGGGTACCAAGCCGGCTCTGGATTCCTTCTGCGAAAAATTTGGCGTGAATGGCACTATGATTTCTGCTGTTGACCTGTTAAAGGGCATTGCCGTTGGTACGGGAATGCAGGTGGCGGAAGTGCCGGATGTAACCGGCAATATTGATA
>SVJT01000116.1 GCA_015068865.1 Oscillospiraceae bacterium
AACTCTACTTCACGTTCGGGAGAATTAAAGATAATTGCCTTCGGCTTATTAATTTCCATACCGTCAACCTGCATTTCATAACCAACCGGGATACGGATGATGATTTGCTTTTTCTTATTACCGCTGATGGCAATCTTATCCGTTACTTCTGTCATGGTGGAATTAATGAACTGGTTTAAGGTCAATTCATCCAACTCACTGGAGCTGTTAATTCTGTAACGTTTGCAATATGCCGTAATTAAATCGGATAAAGTATTTTTCTTGACAAAGACCTGTTCACAGTTGAATTTATCCTGCTGGAATACCATTGTCTCATCATTAGCCTGTCTGCACACAATTCTGACTGCAACATCACCGTAAATATAACCGGTACCGTCGCCTGTTCTTGACTTGTGGATGATAATGAACAAAACAACCAGTAAAATAACAACGCCTAAAGCAATTAGCGGAATAACCCACCAAGGCATAGGACCGGCACCTTTAACATCAACCTCCAGCACATTACTCTGAATAGAAGATTTTTTACTGGAAACTTCAGCATAGAATTCATACTTACCGCCATAAGGTGCTGCATACTCTGCAACCAGCTTGCCGTTATCAACCTTCATTTCAATTGTCTCGGTTTTCTCTACATCGCCTTTTTTGTTTAAGCGATTCACAATCAAATTAGCTGTAAAGGCCTTTAATTCTTCATCATCACTGACTGTGTTGCCGTTTGATTCTATTGTTGCAATATATTGCACGGTTTGTTCACGTTCAACATCCGTCTCATTTTTCGTCAGTTTCACAACCAGGTCCTTATGGAAAATAAGCTCGGAACGAATTGTCTGCTGCACCTGGCTTGTATAGGTTGCTTTCCAAATTCCAGCTACCGGTGCAGAAATGCGAACGCTGGTGTATTGCGGTGTCTGCTTATACACTACATTGGAAGAATTCTTATTATATGCATTTCCAGCCGGGTCGACAATAGTAATCTCAACAGGATCCTGATGGTCACAAATCAGATTCATTTCGAATACATCTTCAGGAACTTCAATCTCATGCTCCCACGGTTGATCAGGACCAACAGGTCCTATTCTACCGCCACTGGAAACAGCACCGGTTAAACTTGTGAAAATTTCACCCATTGCCGCATCAACCTCATCGACATTCTTAGGTTCATAGGCCGTGCCGCTGGTCTGGGTAGCAATATTTTCAAAATACTGACGGAAATTCTCTGCAGTGGGATTGATTGCCAGAGTATACACCTGGATTCCTTTTCCCTGAGCCTTTTGGATGGCTGCCTGTAAAGTCGCATTAGACTCATCTTCTGTACGAACATCTGCACCATTGCGTGCGAAGGAGTTTGCACCGTCGCCAACCAAAATTACAGCCTTGGCACGGTCGGGGTCATTGCTTGACTCAAGCTGATTCATCGCCCACTCTAAACCGACAGCTGCATCTGTTCCCTTACCGTCGTCGCCGTCGGCGGCATCATACACACCGTCGTTGTTCTTATCACCCTGGTCAATTTTCGAATTGGCAAATTCTTCAATTGCTGCCTGTTCCTGCGGAAATGCAAGATTATCTTCCACAAAAACGGAATATGTAGCAATACCAAAGCGAACATCTGCGCCGGTGGACATTTTATCCATGAATTTTTTAACCGCCACAGAACATAGTTTATCCGGATCGGTTTCCTTCATAGAACGAGTGTCATCAATAACAAAAATGATGTCTAATTTGTTACTGGCTGCTGATGCAATCACTCCCATTAAGGGAAGCATCATACTCATTATCAGCATAAAACATACTAACAATGAAAAAATTCTTTTCGACTTTTTTACACAGTTCATGTATATCTTCCTCCATAAAAAATGTTTACAAAAAATTCCTTGTTTTTCCCTTATTTCACCGCAAAATTCAAATGCTGTCAAACAACAAAAAAATCCATCGGAAAATAAGAATATAAACACATTTCATTATAACATTTTTCGCATAAATTGTCAACAAATTGTGTACAAATTGTAAAAAAATATCGAAAAGCAAAAAAAAGTGATGCAAACCTTAACAATCGCATCACTTTTATAATAAAAAACTATAATTTATTGTTTAATTGCCTTCGTTTTCCACTTACCTCTTCTATAGAAAAATGCTGTAATCACAGCGCCCAGCACCCAGGTTAACAGCAGAGAAATCTGAATGCACTCACAGCGACCGAAAGGAAGCTCCGGCGTTCTTGTGAGAAAAGAGATACCATAGGCCAAAGGAATGCGGAACGCCACGCTGGTAATCAGAGAAATCCACATAGGCGTCATTGTGTCGCCTGCACCGCGCATAACGCCGGAAAGGCTTTGGGTTACCGCCATAGCGATATAGCCAACCGCCAGAATCCTCATTAAATAATTACTTTGTTCCACAAGGGCTGCCGTATCGGTAAAAATCGCCATTAAATACTTGCCAAACAAAAGAACAAGACCCGTAATGGTGGCCGAACAGATAACCGCAATCAGTGTTCCCTGCTTGGCACCCTTTGTCACACGGTCATAAAGCCCGGCGCCAACATTCTGACCGGCATATGTCGTCATCGCCATGCCAAAGGAAAAGTTCGGCATCATAGCAAAACCATCTACGCGCATCACCACCACATTGGCAGCAATAAACAGTTCCCCGAAGCAGTTGGTTAACGACTGCACCACAATCATAGCCGAGGAGAAAATCGCCTGGGTTATGCCGGAAGGCAAACCCAACTTAATGATGGTCATAACATATTGCTTTTTGGGTCTTAAATACTTTAGTCCAAAGTCAAAATACATCTGCATTTTAGTTAGCTTAAACAAACATAAAACAGATGAGATCAACTGGGCAATGACCGTAGCAAGGGCAACACCGGGAACACCCATTCCAAGCTCTGCCACAAAATAAATATCCAGACCGATGTTAATTGCTGTTGCCACCAAAAGAAATATAAGAGTTGAAAAAGAATCCCCCATGCCTCTGATAATACCGCTCAAAATATTATAATAAGCAAGACCGGCAATACCAACTAAAGAAATCATCAGGTAATCGGCACACCAATCCAAAATAGATTCCGGTGTATTCAGTGCCACCAAAATCGGACGGATTAGCGGTGCCATAATACCAATCAACAACCCACAGGCAATAAAAGTAACCGTTATGGTGTTACCGATTGTGTAAGAAAGGCTTTCCCTGTTCTTTGCGCCAAAATACTGAGATACCATAATGCCGGCACCGGAAGAAATGCCGATAAAAAGCACCAACAGCATATTGACAATCGGCAGCGCACTACCAACTGCTGCCAACGCTGAATCTCCGATATACTGTCCTACAACAATACTGTCTACCGTGCTGTAAAGCTGTTGAGCAATGTTACCGATGAGCATTGGCAAAGTAAATAAAATAATACTTTTCCAAGGTTTTCCCACCGTCATATCGGTAGGAGCCAATAAATTCTTTAACATATTTACACCTTATTTAATCTTTCTCGCTTCAATATAAAACCGTTTATCACAAGCTTCACCCATAGAAAATGTTTTTCTGGGAAGTGCTCCGTCCAAAATAACGGATTTATATAAATCCGACTTATCCATAGCTTCTAAAATAATACCGAAATTACCGGGCTTCTCACAAAGCTTTAAAACAACATCCTCGCCGTGGATATAATCGATTTCGCCACCCTGCTCCGATGTAAACGCATCCAGCATCTTCTGTACTGTTGCCACCGTCAGGTATTCTTCCGGGTTTTCAACCGTTACTTTTTTCGTTTCCCCGTTTTGAACAAAAATAAAGCTTTGACCGATTGCATCCTCTGCATAGCTGACCTGATATTTTTCTTCCAAAGCACGTAAAAACGCATTGCCGTCAGCCTCAAAAATCACACGGTGAATGGCTTCAAACTCCAAAGAAACATCGTGCAGATTCACAAGCTCACAAAGAGCATATCTTGCCGGAGACTGTTTCGCCGCCTCCACACCGATTTCTTTTTTCAAATTCTCGTAGTTCGTTTTTGCCGTTGCCAAAGAGTGATTACCGTCACCCATGGCAAACACCAGCGGAGACTCCTTCGATACGCCGTACTTCTGATTAAAGGCATCCAAATCCGCCAAAAAAGCCAGTTTTTTATCCAGTTCTTCGCAAGCATCGTCAGACATTTTGTATCCGGTAATGTGGCCGGAAGACTGCATCAAATCGAAATCATAAACCTTTTCAAAGTCAGATTTTCTGTCAACATTCGGTTCAATGATGCTTCGGCTTGCATCATCAATAAGCAACATAATGTGAGGCAGCTCAACAGAAGCATCCTTTCGAACTTTCAGTCTGGGCGGAATTCTGGAAATGACCGTTCCTTCTGTTGCACGAATTTTAGTCTGAGAATCCGGTGCATAGTCATAGTCCTCCAAATCAACCATGCCTACGATGCCTAAACGCTTTACACCGCTTGCCAATGTTCTTTCCACAAAAATATATGTATTTTTATATTCTTTAAAAATTCCTTCAGCCATATACTGCGCCATGGCTGCATTGGTTTTTGCAATTCGTTCTTCAATATCAGCATCATTTAAATAAATTTCAGGTACCGTTAAATTTAGGGTTGAATAAGCACCTTCCGTCTTTTCTGAAACAGCCTGCCAATAATCCGGCTCAGAAGTATACTGGTCACACGCCACCACACTCCACTGTTGCATTTTTTCACTATCTGCAGAAAATACAGGCAACAGAATATCCGCACGTTGAAATGTCATAATATCAATCCTTCCTCATGAACTTAATTGTTTTAAAAAGGTGTAGCATTTCTTTTGCCACACCTTTTGTTATTATCAAACCTTAATAATTTTAAGACCCTCCAGAACCGAGAACACCAAAATCAAAACAATGCAAACCGGTGCCAGATATCTAATAACAAAGGAGAAAACTTTTTTTCGTTTAAAAATTCCGTTTAATTCTACTTCTTCAATTACCGAGTTTGGTTTAAGAACATATCCTATGAAAATGCTGGTAAGAAACGCTACAATCGGCATCAGCACACTGTTGCTGAGGAAATCAAAGAAATCAAGTAAATGCATACCAATAATTTTCACATTACTCATCAAACCATACCCCGTTGTGGATAAAAAGCCAACAACAACAGAGAACCCTAATACAACAGACAAGAAAGTTTTC
>SVJT01000117.1 GCA_015068865.1 Oscillospiraceae bacterium
ATCTTATACACTTAAATTCCACAAAAAGTGTATTCGCATAATGGCGGAGAGGGAGGGATTCGAACCCTCGAACGGGTATTAGCCGTTACACGATTTCCAATCGTGCGCCTTAGGCCAGCTCAGCCACCTCTCCAAGTATTAATTTGAGTGAGTTATATTTACCTCACGAGATAATAGTATAGCATAAACAAAAGCAAAATGCAAGTAGAAATTGAAAAAAATATAAAAAATTTAAAAAAAATAAAAAAAGTGATAAATATGCTTGACTTTCACGGTTTGTTAGCATATAATTAATGCAAAGGCTTATGCAATTTGGCAGGAGGATCCGGACTGTGCCTGAAAATTCGTTATTTCAAACAGACAGTGAGAACCGTGAAGGCTCACATCTTAGTGATGAAGAACTTGTTTTGTTGGCAAAGAACGGAGATACCACAGCGATAGAGTTACTTGTCAATCGGTATAAGAATTTTGTGAGGGCTCGTTCTAAATCATATTTTTTAGTTGGAGCTGATCGCGAGGATTTAATTCAAGAGGGAATGATTGGTCTCTACAAAGCAATTTTGAGTTTTAATGCAAGCCGTAATGTAAGCTTTAAAACTTTTGCAGAGCTTTGTGTTACCAGGCATATTATTTCTGCCGTGAAAATGTCTACAAGGCAAAAACATATGCCGCTGAATTCCTACATTTCCTTAAATAAAACAGATACAGGAATGGATTATATTGAATATTCCGGCTATTCTGTTGAAAAAAGTGAATCAAATCCTGAACAGATTATGATAGAAAAAGAAGACATAATCGGTATTGAAGGTCAAATTGATAAGGCGTTGTCTGCATTTGAAGCTGAGGTTTTGATGTACTATTTAAGCGGCATGTCTTATGGCAGAATTGCCGTTTGTATGAATAGGGACGTAAAGTCCGTCGACAACGCGCTTCAAAGAATTAAGCGTAAGCTTGAAAAAGTGCTTTCTCGTTAGGTTTTTGTTGAGTGTGTTGTGTTGTGTTTTGGTAAATGGGAGCTTGCTCCTCTTTACAATATATTTTTTTATTATCAAAGTGAGGGAAACTACATGTACGAAGACAAGACATTGGTTTGTAAGGATTGTGGAGCAGAATTTGTTTTCACAGCCGGCGAACAGGAATTCTATGCAGAAAAAGGTTTCGAAAATGAACCGACTCGCTGCAAAGAATGCAGAATTGCAAGAAAGAACAGCTTAAGACAGTCCAGAGAAATGCACACGGCTATTTGCGCTGATTGCGGCAAAGAAGCTCAGGTTCCTTTTGAGCCTAAGGAAGATAGACCGGTGTATTGCAGCGAGTGTTTTGCAAACCACAGATAATCCCCTGCTTTGAGGATTAACTTGCGTTGACAGACATTCGTTTGGATAGCGCAATATGTGCGTTAGAAGTTTATGCTTGCGTATAATTACCTTTCGAAAGAGTGGGTCTAGGTTCCCACTCTTTCGTATTGTATTACCGCTTTTATAAAGGTAAGGTGAATGTTTTGGCGTATTCAAAAGTTGAGCAGTTGATTTTTGAGATTTCAGAGAAAATTGCATCTGCGGAGAATTTATCCATTTGGGATGTTGAATTTAAAAAAGAGGGAAAATCCAGCGTTTTACGCGTTTATATTGATAAAGAGGGCGGAGCATCTATTGACGATTGCGAAAAGGTGAGTCTGGCCCTTTCTGAGCAATTAGATGCACTGGATCCGATTCCTTCGGCCTATTCTTTAGAAGTTTCGTCTGCCGGTCTTGACCGCAGATTGAAGCGGGAATCAGATTTTATGCGTTATATTGGTCATTTGGTTGATGTTAAATTATATGCTGCCATTGATGGGTTAAAGGATTTTACGGCAGAATTGTCAGGTTTTAAAGATGGCGTGGTTACGCTTTGTTATGAAAAAAATATGATAGAAATACCGCTGGAAAAAGCCGCATCAATTCGGCTGGCTGTTATTTTCTAACAGTTGAATCAGCGTGTGGAGGTCTTATAATTATGAATAAGGAATTTATGTCCGCATTGACAGAATTGTCAAACAGTAAAAAAATCGACAAAGAAATCATTATTGAAGCCATTGAAAAAGCATTGATTGTAGCTTATAAAAAGAACTATGGTCATGCACAGAATGTGGAAGCTACTATTGACCGTGAAAGCGGTGAAATTCGTCTTTGTCAGCAGAAAACCGTTGTAGAAGAAGTGCAGGATGCTAATTTGGAAATTGGTTTAACCGAAGCACAGGAAATGGACGGTCGTTATCAGGTTGGCGATACGGTTAATATAGAGTTTCTGCCGAAGAACTTTGGACGTATTGCGGCTCAAACAGCTAAACAGGTTGTTGTTCAGCGTATTAATGAAGCAGAAAATGAAAATGCTTATGAATATTACCGTGGTAAAGAAAGCACACTACTCAGCGGCGTGATTTCTAAGACGGATAGTCGTTCTGTAACTGTTCGTGTTGATGGTGAACAGGAAGCAGAACTTCCTGCTAATGAGCAAATGAAGGATGAAATTTATCAGCCCGGTGCTCGCTTTAAGTTTTTTGTAGTGGGCGTTAAAACGACCCGTGAAGGCCCGAAGCTGACTCTTTCCAGAAGTCATCCCGGTCTCGTTCGTTGCTTGTTTGAACAAGAGGTTCCCGAGCTGACAAGCGGTGTTGTTGAAATTAAGAGCATTGCCCGTGAAGCAGGCTCCAGAAGCAAAATTTCTGTTTACAGCAGTGATCCTAATGTTGATGCCGTTGGTTCCTGTGTAGGTCCTCGCGGAAGTCGCGTGCAGTATGTATGCGACGAGCTGCAAGGGGAAAAGATAGATATTGTTAAATATTTTGACGATCCGGTTCGTTTTATTGAAGAAGCACTCAGTCCTTCTCAGGTTGTGAGTGTAACGATTGATGAAGAAAGCCATTCTGCCCATGTTGTGGTACCGGCTCATCAGCTTTCGTTAGCCATTGGTAAAGCCGGTCAGAACGCAAGACTTGCCGCTAAACTAACCGGCTGGAAGATTGATATTAAACCGGAGGAACAATAAGTTTATGAAATCTGTGCATGAACCTGTCAGGGAGTGCATTTGCTGCGGAAACAAGTTCCCGAAAAGCAGTTTGTTCCGTGTTGCTAAAAATGATTCAGGAATTTTTTTTGATGCAAGCGGAAAGGCTGACGGTCGTGGCGCTTATATTTGCAAAAGCGCTGTCTGCCGTGAAAAACTTGTAAAGCAAAAAAGACTAAACAGAACATTTAAAAGTCCTGTAGAGGAAAACGTCTATCGGGCTTTGATAGAGCAGTTAGAGTCGATACAGTCGACGGAACAGGAAACAGTATAGGCAAACGCCTGTGTGTTGCGCAAAAATTCGGAGGTGTGGATGAATGACAAAGGTTAGAGTACACGAACTGGCCAAAGTGCTGGATACAAATTCAAAAGAGCTGATTGCCCTTCTGGGAGAATACGGTTATGTCATTAAAAATCATATGAGTATATTGGAAGACGATCAGCTTGATATTATTTTTGAAGTATTTACCCAGCGATATGATAAAGCGGTAGAAATTCCGAACTTTGGAAAGGTGCAAGCTCCTAAGGAGGAGGCACCTAAGAAGAAAACGTCCGGAAACAAGGAGAAAAAAGCTGCTGATAAGGCTGAAGGTTCTAAGGAAGTTCAGGAATCCGCGGAAGAAGTTGCTCCGATTTCAGATGAGCCGATTAAACGTAAGGTTCGTCATGTGGATACCAGACAGTCCGTTGTCGATATTGACAAATTAGATACTGAAAAACTGGAAGAACTTGTACCGACAAATGTATCACAAGACGGTGTTAATAAACAGAAGCTCAAAAAAGGTGCAAACCGTCATCGTGATAATAATGTACAGGCTAATAAGGTTAAACCGCAGCCTGTAAAAGAACAAAAGGTTAAAAAGGAAAAGAAAAAAGTTTTAATTCCCAATGAAATTTCTGTTGGCGAATTTGCTTCCCGTTTGGGTGTTTCTCCTACTGAAGTGATTAAAAAACTGATGACTTTAGGCATTATGGCAGCTATCAGCCAGACCATTGAATTTGATGTTGCGGCTTTAATTGCCGAGGATATGGGTGCTGAAGTTGAGCAGGAAATCATTTTAACGGATGAAGAAATTCTCTTCGGCGATGAAGAAGATAAACCAGAAGATTTAGAACCGCGTTCTCCTGTCGTTGTTGTTATGGGTCACGTTGACCACGGTAAAACATCTCTTTTGGATGCTATCCGCAGTACCAACGTAACCAGCACAGAAGCCGGTGGTATTACCCAGCACATCGGTGCACATCGTGTGCGGATCCACGATAAGAAAATTACATTTTTAGATACACCCGGTCACGAAGCATTCACAGCTATGCGTGCCAGAGGTGCTATGGCAACGGATATTGCTATCCTGGTGGTAGCAGCCGATGACGGCGTTATGCCTCAGACCATTGAAGCGATTAACCATGCAAAGGCAGCAGAAGTCAGCATTATTGTTGCCATTAACAAAATTGATAAAGAAGGCGCAAATCCTGACCGAATTAAGCAGGATTTAATGGAGCATGGTCTTGTTCCTGAAGAATGGGGTGGTGATACCATTTGCGTTGAAGTTTCTGCTAAGCAGAAGCTGAACATTGAAGGTCTTTTGGAAATGGTGCTTTTAGTGGCAGAAATGCGTGAACTGAAAGCTAACCCCAACCGTATGGCTCGCGGCATTGTCATTGAATCCAGATTGGATAAAGGTCGCGGTCCCGTGGCAACCGTGTTGGTGCAGAACGGTACCTTAAAGGTTGGCGATATTGTTATTGCCGGCACAGCAATCGGTCACGTTCGTGCAATGCTTGATGATAAAGGTAAGAAGATTAAAAAAGCAGGTCCCTCTGTGCCTGTTGAAATTACCGGTCTTTCTGAAACACCGGACGGCGGCGATCAGTTCTATGCTATTGACGATGAACGTCGCGGTAAGAACGTTGTTGAACAGAGAAAACATCAGCAAAAAGAAGAACGTATTAAAGCTACGACTGCAGTTACTTTGGATGATTTGTTTGACAGAATTAAAGAAGGTCAGATGAAAGACTTTAACATCATTGTTAAAGCCGATGTTCAGGGTTCT
>SVJT01000118.1 GCA_015068865.1 Oscillospiraceae bacterium
GAATGTATGCAGATTTTGAACGTCATGCTTATGAAGAAGCCTGCAATTTGTTTAAGAAAGCATAAAGGGGGAAGGAAATAATGGCTATTAATCCGAAAAAGCATGAAATGCCAACTCAGGCACCGGAAGTCAGAGCACATAATTTTAATGAAGTTGCTCTTGGTTATACGGAAGAAATGGCTGTGTCTGAAGCGAACAGATGCTTATATTGCAAAAATAAGCCATGCGTAGCCGGTTGTCCGGTCAATATTAACATTCCCGATTTTATTGCATATATAAAACAGGGTGATTTTGAAGGAGCCTATCAGGAAATTACAAAATCGTCTTCTTTGCCTGCTGTCTGCGGTCGAGTTTGTCCTCAGGAAACGCAGTGTGAAAGTAAATGCACTTTGGGCGTTAAATTTGAGCCTGTGGGCATTGGTCGTTTGGAACGATTTGTTGCCGATTGGCATAATGATAATGTGACAGAAAAGCCGGAAAAACCTGCAGCTAACGGTCATAAGGTGGCGATTGTCGGATCCGGTCCCTCCGGTTTGACCTGTGCCGGCGATTTGGCAAAAAAAGGCTATGATGTCACTGTCTTTGAAGCACTGCATACAGCCGGCGGCGTACTGGTTTACGGTATTCCCGAATTCCGTTTGCCAAAATCAATTGTGGCAAAGGAAGTTGACACCTTAAAGACTTTAGGCGTCCGGATTGAACCTAATGTCGTTATCGGTAAAACATTAACCATCGATGAATTAATTGATATGGGATTTGAGGCAGTTTTTATTGGCTCAGGTGCCGGTCTTCCCAGTTTTATGGGTATTCCCGGTGAGTCTTTAAAGGGTGTTTATTCTGCTAATGAATTTTTAACGAGAAGCAACTTAATGAAGGCTTACCGTGAAGATTCTGCTACGCCTATTATGAAGGGCGGTAAGGTTGCTGTTGTTGGTGGCGGTAATGTTGCAATGGATGCTGCCAGAACAGCTCTTCGTTTGGGTGCTGAAAAAGTTTATATTGTGTATCGCCGTTCTATGGATGAATTGCCGGCGAGAAGAGAAGAAGTGGAACACGCTGAAGAAGAGGGTGTTGATTTTCAGCTTCTTCGCAATCCTGTTGAAATCCTTGGCTTTAACAATCCGGATGATGCCCGTGATCCTCGCAATGGCTTTGTAACCGGTATTCGCTGTATTAAAATGGAGCTTGGCGAACCGGATGAAAAGGGCAGACGCAAACCGGTTGCTATTCCCGGCTCTGAATATGAATTGGAAGTGAGTACTGTTGTTATGTCTATTGGTACGTCACCAAACCCGCTGATTAAGGACACAACAAAGGGACTTAAAGTGAATGCTCGCGGCGGTATTATCGTTAATGAAGATGGCTTAACTTCACGCGGTGGTGTGTATGCCGGCGGTGATGCTGTTACCGGTGCGGCAACGGTTATTTCTGCTATGGGAGCCGGTAAAACAGCTGCGAAAGCGATTGATGAATATTTGATGAATAAATAATCTATGAGCGTGCTCTTTTGAGCACGCTTTTTTGCTTGTTTGCTTGCAAAGACTTATGGAACTGTGATATAATAAGCACAAGTATGGTTTGAAAGCCTAAAAGGCTTTCATGCCGATGTGTTTATTGTATCGGTGTGTAGCAAACCGATTAGCGGTTTGCACTTATGATATAATACTTTTATACAATATTTTTACCACAAGAATGGAGATAATTTGAATGAACAGCAATTTTTTCAATATACAATTTGAGCTTCTGTCACTTGTTTTATTATCTATACTGTATTTTTTTCATAGAGGTCAAAAAGAAATTAAAGGTTATAAAATATTGGGTTACATATATTTGTTTAGCTTCATGGCAGCATTAACAAATATTGCGTATCAGATTACCGCGTTAACGGTTTCGGAAGTAGCAGTATCTCATATTGTTTCATGGGTATATGCAAGTATGTTGAGCTTGGTTTGGTTTTTTTGGTTGTTATTTTTTGCTGAAAAGTTTGGTTTTAAGCAGTTTAAATTGATTTCTAAAAAATTAATTTCTGCTATCCCGTTGCTGTTGGTTTCGTTGGCAACCATCTTTCTATCAAAGTTTAGGAATGTTTTATTGGTTTTAAACATCATATATCCTATCGGTGTCATTGTTATGGCACTTTATAAAAGAAATAAGAATTCGATTAGAGAAAATGAAGAACGTTTGCGAATTGCATTTGCAGCAATACCGGCTGTTTTGATTAGTATAATTATTCCTTGTCTGCTTCCGGGCGGTTTCTGTTGCTCGACTTTCGGAATTGAGCTTACTCTATTAATTTTACTTGTTAGCTTTCAACACGACAAAGCCGTTGTCGACAGGCTAACCAATTTACCAAACCGATATGGTATGGATGAAGAAATTGAGGAACAACTGGCGCAATACAGACGGGATCAATCCGATTCCTTTTATGTGATTGCGTGTGATATGGATAATTTCAAAACCATAAATGATACATGGGGTCATGCAGAAGGTGACCGTGCTCTTCGTTTGGTGGCGAAGGTATTGAATTCTGTTGCTGATCGAAATAATTCAACAGCCTTTCGGAACGGTGGCGATGAATTTATTATTATAACAGATAAATCGGAGCGGAATTTAGCAGAAAAAATTTGTGAACAGGTAGAGCAGGAACTTGAACAGGTTTCGTTTCGCGATGATTTTACAATCAGAATCAGCATGGGAATTGCGTTGTATGATGGCATTACGCCAATATCTGAGCTTTTAAAAAGAGCAGACGGCTCATTGTATGATGCCAAGAAAATTAAAAAACATACATAATCTGAGGTAGTAAAATCGAATTAATAAATTAATCAACAGGAAGCTTTAAGTTGTTATCAAAAGGAGTCATAAAAATGCCTAATACTGTAACAGCAATTAATGAAAATTGTAAAAACTGTCACCGTTGTATTCGACAATGCCCTGTAAAGGCGATTTGCTTTACGGACAATCGCGCCCATACCATTTGGGAGGATTGCGTTTTATGCGGTCGTTGTTTTTTGGTTTGTCCTCAACACGCTAAGCGTATTTCAAATGAAACAGAAAAAGTGAAAGGATTTTTAAAAGCAGGATATAAAGTTGTTGCCAGTTTAGACCCTTCCTTTGTTGCAAAATTTGAAAATGTCAGCATGGACGGTATGCGTCAAGGATTACGCACATTAGGTTTCTTTGATGCAGAAGATGCTTCTTTGGGAGCAACCATTGTCAAAAGAGAATATGAACGCATTTTAAAAGAGGAAAAACCGGATATTCTCATTACGTCTTCTTGCCATTCTGTCAATCTGCTGGTGCAGAAATATTATCCTCAGTTATTACCTTATCTTGCTAATGTAGTTTCGCCAATGGAGGCTCATTGCCAGGATATTAAACGTCGGCATCCCGAGGTAAAGACAGTCTATATTTCTCCCTGCGTCTCCAAACGTGACGAAGCGGAACAATGCTTAAGTGTAGATGCAGTTTTGACCTTTAAGGAACTTTCAAAATGGATGCTTGCAGAAAGTATTTTATTGGAAAAAACTACAGAAGAAAATAATAAAAAAATTTGTCGTGCCGGTATGTTTCCGGTTGTCGGCGGTATCATCAAGTCGATGGATGTGCTGCCGGATTATGAATACATTGCCATAGATGGCATGAAGAGCTGCATTTCGGCTTTAAAAGACATAGAGGCAGGGGATATTCATAAATGCTTTTTTGAAATGTCCAGCTGTTTTGGCGGTTGCGTCGGCGGACCACTTTTAGATCATTATTATCATTCTTCCATCAAGGAGCATATTGCCGTTTGCCGCCGTGTAGGCGAATTTGATTGCGATGTTGTACAACCGCCTGTTCAGTCCGTTCGGAAAGATTTTCTGGCTATTCATCGCAATGTGGCTGAACCTACAGAAGAGGAAATCACTGAGATTCTGAATAAGATGGGTAAGTTTAAACGTTCAGATGAGCTAAATTGCGGTTTCTGCGGTTATCATAGCTGCAGAGAAAAGGCAACGGCGGTATACTTAGGAAAAGCTGAAACATCAATGTGCCTGCCTTTCTTAAAGGATAAGGCAGAGAGTTTTTCACATTCTATCGTTAAGCATACCCCCAACGGCATCATTGTATTAAATGAAGGATTAATTATTCGTGAAATTAACGACGCGGCCCGAAACATATTAAAGATAACAGACGTTGAATCCGTTCTGAATCAGTATATTGGAAACTATCTGGAGGCTGAGCCTTTTAAAGAGGTACTTACAACAAAAGAAAACCTTAGAGAACGGCGAATGTTTCTTGAAAAATATGATTGCTTTGTGGATCAGACAATCGTATATGTTCAAGATTCACAACGCTTGATTTGTATTCTTCGTGATGTTACAAATGAAGAAGAAAAGCGAATTAAAATGGAAAATATTAGCCAGGAGACCATTATGGTAACGGACAGAATCGTTGCCAGTCAGATGAGAATCGTTCAGGATATTGCATCCTTATTAGGAGAAACAGCGGCGCAAACAAAAATTGAACTTGCAAAATTAAAGGAGTCCATGTCTGATGATTGATTTAAGTGTTGATATCGGATATACATTTATAAACTGCCATGGTGAAATGCTTTGCGGTGACCATATTGACGTGGTTGAGCAAGAAGATAATTCCTATGTAGTAGTTTTAGCAGACGGGTTGGGTCATGGTGTGAAAGCCAGCATACTGGCAACCTTAACTTCAAAAATTTTGTCAACCATGGTTGCTTCCGGTCTACCGATTGAGGAGTGTGTGGCAACTGTTGCTGAGACATTGCCGGTTTGTTCTGAACGTGGCGTTGCATATTCAACGTTTACTGTATTACATTGTTAAGTAATGATATTGTTGAAATTGTTCAATACGACAACCCGCAAGTTATCCTTTTGCGAAACGGAAAGAATTATGAATACCCACTGACAGAAAGAATTATCAGCGGAAAAAAGATCTTCAGC
>SVJT01000119.1 GCA_015068865.1 Oscillospiraceae bacterium
GTTTATGATGTATACATTAGTTTATATGACGAAGAATTGCTATAGTGCGGCCATGGCATCCATTGTGGATGCAGGGATTATGACGAAATCGCAAACGGGCTTGATCGCAGCTTGTTTTTACCTCGTTTATGCGCCCTTTCAGATTATTGGCGGTCTGGCGGCGGATAAATATTCGCCCTATAAACTGATTCTCATCGGTATGATTGGCGGAGGTATATGCAATCTTTTGGTTTATTTTACTCAGAACTATATTGCCATGATTATCATTTGGTCTTTAAATGCAGTTTTTCAGTTTGGCATCTGGCCTTCTACCTTTAAAATTGTCTCCACGCAGCTGTCACCCGATCACAAGGTGAAGGGAAGTTTATATATCAGCCTTTCTAATGTATCCGGTTTGCTTTTAAGCTATCTTTGTGCCATCTATATGGGCAATTGGAAGAATAATTTTTTAGTTTCGGCTTTGATTCTGTTTTCGTTTTCTTTGTTATTTTTCTTTGCGTATAAAAACATTGAAAAACATATGGAAGAGATGCCGATTTTAGAGGTGAGCAATACAAAAGGTAAGGAAAAGAAGGAAAAAAACTTCTTTTTGTTGGCAATAAAAGCCGGTCTTCCCTTTTTGATGTTGGTTGCTATGATACAGACCATGTTGAATTTGGGTCTTAAGTCATTGACACCGGTTATGTTAATGGAATCTTATGATTCCATTTCTCCTGGTCTGGCAAATGGGTTGAATATTATTCTGATTGTTGCCAGTCCTATGGGGCTATTTATCGCGAAAAACCGATTTTTTCAAAAGTTCAATACAGTTTCGGTTATAGCTATATTCTTGATGCTGGCAATTCCGCTTTTGGGGGTAATCACCTTCCTGGGACGGGTGGATTTATTGTTCGTTGTATTGGCACTGACCATTATGATGGTGGTTTTAACAGCCGTCAGTACGATGTTTTCCTACGTTTCCCTGGCCTTCGGTGTTTACGGTCGCAGCGGTACGGTGTCCGGTTTGATTAACTGTATGGCATCCTTAGGGATTGTATTGGCTAACTATGTTTTTGCATCTTTGGCAGACTGGAAGGGTTGGGGCATTACCACTCAGTGTTGGTTTTGGATTGGTATTTTTGCGTTATGTTGTGCTTTGGTGACGATTCCTATTTGGAAAAAGTTTCGCAAAATGAGTCCGGAAGAAAAATGATATTGGCAAAATGAAGGTGAATGGATTGAAGAAGGTATTTTTGCTTTTGTTATTGTGTTTGCTTTGTGCCGGAGCTAAAGCTTGGGCTGAAGAAAAACCGTATATTGTTAAGCTGAACCATGCTGTGCAGTTGTTTGCGGACGGTCCTGTGCGGAAAAGTCAGCAGTTTGTTGCAGTTTCGGAAGAGGAACTGGCAGAATATTTAGATGCCGGAATGGTACAGACCTATTTTCCCAATGCCATGGTGGAGTTATATGGCGAACAATGGAATTTAGATTATATTCAGGCAGGTTTCCCGGAACGGGTTGGCTGTTTGGGACAAGAGGTTAAGGTAGCTGTGATTGATTCCGGCTTGCAGGAACTGGATAATCTTAAAGACTGTGTTCTGGAAGGATATAACTTTCTGGCAGAAGATACCGGTGGCGATACCACGGATACAACAGACAAGGTGGGGCACGGAACCTTTGTCAGCGGAATTATCGCTTCCGATACGTATGGCATAGCAAAAAACTGTAAATTAATTCCCTTAAAATGCTTTGATTCCAAGACAGGGAATCTTTTGTATGTGCTATATGCACTTTATGATGCTGTGGATGTATATAATGCTGATGTGATTAATATGAGTGTCGGTTTTATGGATGATCCTACAGCGACAGGATATGATGAAGAACTGATGAAAGCAATGATTGAAGAAATTGACAAAGCAGTTCAATACGCAACTGATAAAGGGGCTATTGTGGTGGCGGCTGCCGGTAATAACGGCGTGTCCTATATCAGCTATCCTGCCGGCAGTCCGGGGACCATTGGAGTTAGTGCTATAGCGAAAAATGGGGCATGGTGCTCTTTTTCCCAGTATAACAACAGTGTATTTATTGCGGCACCGGGTGCAGAATTGAAAAGCACATCCATTACAGGGTATACAAGCAATGGCGGAACATCATTTGCAACACCCCATGTAACAGCCATGGCAGCCATTGCCAAATCAATGGATAAAAAGATAACAACAGATGAATTTAAAACGGTATTAAAAAATACAGCAACAGATGCGGGAACGACAGGGTATGATGTATATTACGGTCACGGTGTTTTAAATTGTGAAGCGGCAACCAAAGCCCTGATGGGCAAAGAAAAAGTGTATATTTCACCGATTGTGACAACAGAGTCAGGGAGTTATGTAACGATTTATAACCATTCGGAAGAAGAGCTCACGGTGGAATGTCTTTTTGCTGCCAATGGAGGGTTAGGAAATGCTTTTTACAGCAACAGAGAGCAAAAGACCCTGGCATCCGGCGATGTGTTCTCCTTTGGAAATATAAAGAAAAGCGGCTTGTTGCGGTATATGGTCTGGAATAATCTGACAGCCGTACAGCCCTTGGCGATTAGTCGGGAAAAATAACGAAAGTTTTGCATTTTACCATGCTAAAAGGAGTGCAGTTATGGAAACGAAAGAGATTGTTTTGAATAAAAAGTTTTTTGAACCGTTAACATTCAGTCATTTGTCTTTCAGTTTGAAGAGTTATGATAATAGAGATTATTTTTCTTCGGCAGTGTGGGCAGCTGTATTTATTGAGGCATTGGTAAAAGATATTTTATTCTACCTGGATGGAAAAGACCATACAGAAGAATTGAATTTCCTGATTAAAAACTTAAGAACATATATAGAAACCGATCAAGCTGTATCGTTAGAAGATAAACGATTAATGAAGGATATGACCGGGCGGTGCCATGAAATCCGCGTGAAAAGAAACAGACTGGTGCATGATACCGGTGTGGAACGCGGTAAGATTGATATGGATGCACAGGACATTAACAACAACGTAAAGCAGATTGTGAGTCAATATTTAGATACCTCTGTGGCACAGGGAATATATAAGAAAAACAATGCAGATCATTTGGCACTCATGCCGGAGAAAGAGCCAACGTTTCCTGTGTTTATCAGTACAATTACGCCTCATACCTTTGAACAGCTTGAGTTCATCAATTCTTTTTCTGAGAGTTTACGGGCAATCGGCATTTTGCCGGTTCGCTGTGAATTAACGGACTTTGACAAAAAAGATCCGATGAAAAAAGTAAAAGAAACCATTGAAAAATGTAAGGCTGCGATTGTCATTGGGTTAGAGCGCAGTCATGTATATTATTTTAAAGATAAAGAGGGGTCCCGCGAGGAATCAGAAAACACGCACAGAAAATATACTTCCAGTTGGTTGCAGATTGAAAGCGGTATGGCAATTGCGTTGGGTAAAGAAGTGTTTGTTTTATGCCAGAAGGATATTCACAGCGACGGTATTTTTGATCGGTTCTGGAATTCCTATCCGCCCATCGAACTGGAGTCGCCTTTAGATGTGAATTCAGATAATGTGCAGATGATGCTCAGAAAAATTAAAGAATTTGCTGAAAACTGCGAGAAACAATAAGTTCATGCAGTTTGATATAATATAATTTCATATTGTCGCACAGAGTGTCGACGGTACTGCTTGGGTGCCGTCGGTGAAAAGGGAACACGGTTAGAATCCGTGACGATACCTGTCGCCGTATATGTCGAATGTTTTTATGTTTGTCGGTGAAAGCCGGTCATTGGGAAACTGAGAAGGCAGAACATAAAAATGCAAGGCTATGCCTTATATGACATGAGTCGGAAGACCTGCTTTGATATCATTCCGCTTGGGAATGATTTTTTTGCACGCGAAAAAGTCGGTTTTGGCCGGCTTTTGTTTGCGTGTTATTTGCGATGTCATCACAGGAAAACACAGCTGTGGTAATTTTTTTGAAAAAAGAAAATTACCACAGCTTTTTTATATAAAAAACAGAAAAGGAAGGTAAAAAAGATGAAGAAAAGAATGATTGCAATGCTTGTATTGGTGATGCTGCTATTATCGGCATTTCCGGTTATGGCGACGGAGGAAGCAGAAGGAGTTTCTGTTTATGTTACCGTGAGTGTGGAGGGCACGATTGCAGAAAGCAAGAGCGGAGAGACTATGGCATGTGTGCCTGTTGAACTGCAGGGGAAGGAGCAATATACTCTAGACGATGTTTTTACAGCACTTCATGCAGAGTATTATACTGATGGTGTAGAGGGGTATGCCTCCGTCATTGGCGAGTGGGGGCTTTCTATTGATAAACTGTGGGGGGATACCAGTAAAAAATACGGGTATCAGGTCAACGGTGGTGCCGAAGCAGTTTCCGGACTTGGGTTTGTGGTTAAAGAGGGGGATTACATAGATGCTTGTATTTATGAGAACTTTTATCCCGATACGGAAGGGTATGCCGCTTTTGACAAAATGACAACGAAAGTGGAGACCGGTGAAGCGTTTGACATAACCTTAACCTATGTCAGCGGCTATGATGAAAACTGGAATATGGTGATTTCGCCTTGTGATGGGGCAATTATTACTGTTAATGGGATAGAAACGGATGTTGTAACTGATGAAAACGGACAGGCGACAGTGATTTTTGAGGAAGCCGGCAGTTTTGTTATTTCAGCTAAAAAGAATAAAATGCTTGGTGAAACCGCCGTGACAGCCATTACGGCACCGGTTTGCGTTGCTACGGTGACATTGCCGCCGGAATTTGAGATTATTCACAATATTGCTGCCGGTTATGCGGACTGTAATTTTGCAGAGGCAGGTGGGAATTTGCCGTGGATTGTTGCGGATATGATTGTTTATGAAAAGCTGTTTCCAGAGAGCGAAAACTGTTTGAGTGCAGTTAAAAAGGAAGAGGCGTTGAAGGCATTGGT
>SVJT01000120.1 GCA_015068865.1 Oscillospiraceae bacterium
CCCGATTAACGAAAACACGATGCGATTAGAGGTAAAACTGAAGTCAGGTGGCAGAGGTGATATCACTTATATTCGCAACGGAAAGCAATATTCTTGCCGTTACGGTGACATTAGCAAAAAGATGATTGAAGCATACGAAAACGGCATGAAATAATTCCCGCTTTCGGTTGCGAAAAAGAGCGTTTTGTAAAAAGAGCTTTTACAAAACGCTCTTTTGCTTTTTCGGGGTATCCTGCATCTTTGTGCCGGAAACGCAGAAAACAGATAATAACAGAGCAATAGTTTGTCTTCCTGAAATAGAGAAAACAGAAGGTGGCATTTGACACCTGAAACCATATTGCTCCATTTAACGACACTTTGCGCTTTTATACAACCATTATAAATGCAAAATGCGCCTCGGAGCACTCATTTTGCTCCACTTTACGACACATTCTGTCCTTTTTAGCATTCCCAGAACTTTTTTTAAAAAAAATCAAAAAAATTGAAAAAAACTCTTTACAAACCCTAAAAAATGTGCTATAATATATTCTCGTTGGGTGACAATTGAATATGCACCTTTAGCTCAGCTGGTAGAGCACCTGACTCTTAATCAGGGTGTCCAGGGTTCGAGTCCCTGAAGGTGTACCAGAAAAAGAGACAGATTTCGATAAGGAAATCTGTCTCTTTTTCAGCTAAATTCGCTTACGCGAGCTAAATGTGCTAACGCACGCTAAATTACTTTGTAGCTAAATTGACCTTCGGTCAGCTAATGGCGAATTTAATTTAGCTGTTTTGGAAAAACAATTTAGCTATCGAATGAAATGAGATAATTTACCTTTGCAACTTGTTGCAAAATTTAGCTAAAAGTTTACTGCATCTATTATGTACGTGAAAGCCATGTCGGAACAAGTTGCGCTTGTTCCGATTTTTCGTTACACAAAAATTAACCGCCGAAAGTTTTACCTTTCGGCGGTTTTTGGCACCCCTGACCGGAATCGAACCGATAACTAAGTCTTAGGAGGACCTTGTTATATCCATTTAACTACAGGGGCAAACTTACAAATATTCACTTTTTATGCAGCCTATGGCGGAAGGTAGTTCCACCGCTTAGGAGGGGGCTGTTATATCCATTTAACTATGGGGGCAGATATTTTGTTTTGAGTATGTGCGTGGAAACGCAATATTTATTATAGCATACCTCGGCGGGTTTGTAAAGAAAAAAATGGTCGGCACGTGTTGTGCCGACTATTTTTGTGCCTTATGTTTTTATTTTATAATTTTTGCTTCATATACAGGTTTTGAGGAATCAACGGATTTCCAAACCATAACTTTTACACTTGTATATGTTGCAGTTGTAGTAAATGTAAGCGGTGATTCTTCATAAGTGGCGCTTTGTAATTCTGCAAGTCGTCCATTTTCGTAGAGTGCCAAGAAAACAATTTTCCCTGTTCCAACATTTCCGAGTTGCACCTTGAAGGATAGGCCATCTTCAGAAATTTCTGTTTGAATTTCATCAAGCTTTACAACTGCAATTTTATATGTTTTGTCCGTCTTGTTTTCCACATTACTTCGTTTTAAAATGATATTTGTTTCTGCATTGGGTAGAGCAAATGTCATAGGACGACCGGAAATCCATAACCCCGTTCCGTTGGGAATTAATGTTCCACCAACAAAGGAGGGAGTCAAGGTGATGGATGAGACATTATTTTTCACATAAACGGTATAAGTATATATTTCGGGAGTGAAATTTGTTTCCCAGGTGCCACAATCCGAAGTGAGAGAATCTATTTTTGCGTAAACAGTTGTAGTAACAGTTTTTTTACTATAAACATTGCTTCCGTCTTTTGCTGTTGCGGTAAGAACAACGGTTCCGCTTGTGATAGGCGTTAATATGCCGTCTTTGGAAACTGTTGCAATACTTTCCTTATCAACTGACCATACAACTGATTTGTCGGTTGTATAGTCGGGCGAAACAGTAGCCGTATATTTTGTTGCCATATCAATTGTAGAGGGACCTGAAATTTGAACCTTCTCCGCACGTTTCGGCAGAACCTCTAAGGTAGAGAGTTCTGTTTTGGAAATATTATAGTCCTCATCTCCAATTAAATTGGCTTCTTTTATGGTTATTTCCGTTTTCCCGATAGGCGCATTAGTGGAGATTTCAAACTTAAGTTCAAAAGGGATTTGGTTTTTATATGTAGGAATCGTACCGCCCTTGTAGTCATAAACACAGGTAATCTGAAGTTCTTTATATCCGTTTATTGTTGTTTCTCTGTTTTTCGTTGCTTCAATAAAATCTATGCCGGAAATACTTTTGAAAACGAGCCATTCAGGATAGCAGATGGTTGCCATCAGGTATGAGGCGTTTTTCTCAGTTGCGAAAATTGCTTTTTGCACAATAGTATCGCCCGGGGCGGCAGAGGCAGTTCCTTGTAATGCTATTTTATCCATATAGCCTACGTAGAAATGAGGATATACGGTTACATTTCCCATAATATCATATGGTTTTAAACTCTCGCCTTTTTCGTTGGTGAGTTGAGTGCCGTTACCCTCTTTTTCAGTAAAATAACCGATGAAATAACAATAATCATTCTTTGTTTGCGGTGGAATGGTGAAGTTGCTACTATAAGTAACGGAAATGGGTTCTGTTAATCCTTCTGCTGTGATAGTATAGTCTTTGTATCTGTAAACGGCTGTAAAGGTAACATCGCTTGTTGCAGTCATTCCATCTGTGTAGCCATCCCAGTAATCAAAGGTATAAGGGTCTATATCAGAAGGATTAGCAGGTGGAATGATTTCTGTTTCATAATCGACCGTTTCTTCTTTTAAAATACTTCCATCTTGGTCTAAAAATTTATAAGTATGCTGATTGATAGTGCATGTTACATACAAAGTGATATTTTCTGTAATGGGTGTACTTTTATCAAATTCAGCGGTGTACTCTTTATCTGTGTAAAGACGAACCGTATGATTGGCTTTTTCAAAGGAACTGACATCCGGCGCTTCTTCCGCATGATTCATGATACTTGTTTCGTTTCCGTTTTCGTCGATATAAGTCACATAGAAAAAGAAATGCTTTGTTGCAGAAAGGAGAGAGTCGTTATATTCGCTTATTGAAATATTGCTCCAATCTTTTGAGGTGCCGTTATAAGAAATTTTTTTCAAAATGTTACATGTATAAAAAACGCCCTGTCCAATACTGGATAAACCGTTCCCAATGGTAAGGCTTGTTAGTTGTCGACAATTATGAAATGCAAATTCCTTAATTGTTGTTACACTATCTGGGATATTTACATGTGATAAAAGAATACAGCTGCCAAAAGCGTATCGGCCAATAGTTTTCACATTGCTTCCAATGACTACATTTGTTAAAGTGCTGCAGTTTTGAAATGTTGTTGCCTCAATACTTGTCATACCATTTCCAATAATAACGCTTTTTAGTTTGTGGCAAGCTGAAAATGTGTTCTCTCCAATGTAGGTTACACTGTCTGGAATGATTATACTTGTTAATTGTTGGCAATAGAAAAAAGAGTCTTTTCCTATTGTTTTTACATTATTACCAATAGTTACATTTGTTAAGCTGCTACATCGGTAAAATGCATAATCTTCTACTGTTATTACACTATCCGGTATGATTACGCTTGTTAAATCATAACAACCAATGAATGCTTCTGTGCCGATTGTTGTTACTGGGTAGCCATCTATTTCGTTTGGGATTTCAATCAGGGTGGCATATTCGTTACATGCCGTTATGATTATTTCACCATTTACAATTTCATAAGTCAGATCTCCGTATGTTGTGGCAGAAACAGGGACTACACCAAAGCTAAGGATGCAGATTGCAATTACCATACAAACAGATAATAATTTCTTTTTCATTTTAATCTTCCCCTTTGTATAAATACTGCGCTAATTAAAAATGCAGATTATGCTAAATACAGTATATCATATTTTGGCAAAAAACGCAATGAAATTAGAATGAAAAATGGTCGGCGCATTTGCGCCGACCATACATGTTTTATGTATTTTTATTTTCTCACGCCTGCATCGGATAAGTCGATGGGAACGAATCCCAAAGAGAATGCCGGGGAGTTGGGATCTAAGGTGAAGTCGCCGTTTTTGGGATCCTTAAAGAGCGGATCGGAAACGATACTGTCTAAATCCATATTTTCCCGTTTAGTGAAGGTTTCAAAATCGTTTTGGATGCCTTCCTGATCCAACATCAGTGTTTCTCTGCCGTAGTCAAAGAACAGGTTTCTGCCGGAAGCGATGGTCTGGTTGAAGAAACCGTTATGAGACATCGCATACATGGGAACGCCATCGGATACCACGATGTTCTTTTCAAACAGAATGCTGGTATGCATTTCCGCACGGCTGACTCTCAGCAGTCCTTCTTTGGAGAATGCGAAGATATTGTTGCGAACGGTGTTCATGCTGCCGAAATGCTGATGATAACCGTTGCTGGAGAAGTTGTAGCAGATGTTGTTTTCCACGGTGATGTAGCTGGAGCCTTCATCGGTGTAAATACCCCAACCGCCGTAGTGACGGGCAATGACATCGTGGATTAAGTTGCCGCGAACGATGGTGCCGGGCTGAAGTCCTAACAGGTAAATACCGCCCATATCGGACAAGAGGCCTCCGCCTAAGTTATAGATATGGTTCTTTTCGATGATGTTGTCACGGCAAACGGAGGGAGTATAGCCCCAAACCCAGCCAACGGAAATACCGCTGTAGAATAGGTCATGAATGTCATTGTGTGCCACGGTGTTTTCATAAGAATGCATCAGAAGAACGCCACAGCCGGCAAAATATTTTCTGCCGCAGAAGGAAATTTCGTTGTCAGCAATCACATTGCCCCAGGTGCGGTCGTAAAGCTCGCCCTCTGCATCGGAGCCGTTGATTTTAATACCGCCGGCACCGCCGTCATATAAAACGTTTCCTAAAA
>SVJT01000121.1 GCA_015068865.1 Oscillospiraceae bacterium
CGCCCATCAAAACCTGTCCTTCTGCCCCTATATTCCAGAAACGCATTTTAAATGCAGGGGTTACTGCAAGAGAAACACACAGTAAAATTGCTGTGTTTTGCAACAGGTTCCAAACCAAACGCTTTGTTCCGATTGCTCCCTTAATCATTGTTACATACAATTTCACAGGATTAATTCCTGTTAAAGATATCGTAATCACACCGCAGACGATAAGAGCAAGAACAACAGCTAAAATTCTGATAATCCAGCCTTTCCACCACGCAATGTCATCTCGTTTTACAATGTGAAAAGGAGAACAATAAAGGGCTGTTTTTAAAGAATTATTCGCTTTTTTCATTTTTTATCATTACTCCTTTCTTCAACTTCTTTATCTGTTTCGGGCGCAGCTTCTACAATTTCCTCATCAGATGTTTTCGTCATTAACAAGCCGATTTCTTCTTTTGTGGTGTTCCGTCCGTCAACCGTTCCGGCAATTTTACCGCCACCGATAACCATAATTCTATCACAAAGCTCAATCAAAACATCCAGATCTTCACCAACAAAAATAACAGCTACACCTTTCTTTTTTTGTTCATTCAACAGATTATAAATGGTGTAAGAAGAGTTAACATCAAGACCTCTCACCGGATATGCAGCCATCAGAACAGTGGGAGATGATGCAATTTCTCTGCCCACCAAAATTTTCTGAACATTACCGCCGGAAAGTCTTCTGACAGGTGTGCTGGCTGAAGGTGTCACAACTTCAAGACGTTCAATAATTTCTTCGGCTAAGGTTTTCGGTGTTTTTCTCTGCAAAAATACAGACTTACCTTTTTTATAGCTACGAAGCATCATATTGTCAACAATATCCATATTGCCGACTAAGCCCATACCCAGTCGGTCTTCCGGAACAAATGCCAGTCTAACGCCCATTTGACGGATTTCCATAGGCGATTTGTCTCTCAAGTTTTCTTCTTGACCGGTTTTTGGATCAATATAAACAATCTTACCTTCATTAATCCGCTGTAAACCGGCTATCGCCTCTAAAAGTTCGCGCTGACCACTACCGGCAATACCGGCAATACCGAGAATTTCGCCGGAACGTGCGGTAAAGGATACATGGTCTAACAGTTTAACGCCTTCCCTGTTTATACAGCTGATATTATCTACAATCAAACGATTGGTGCAGTTTTCCGGCTCACTTCTTTCAATATCTAAGAAAACCTTTTTGCCCACCATCATTTCCGTTAATTCTGCTTCATCGGTTTCTGAGGTTTTCACTGTTCCTGCATATTCACCTTTTCGCAGAACCGTAACGTAATCAGAAAGAGATAAAACCTCGTGGAGCTTATGGGTAATGATAATAATCGCTTTGCCGCTTTCTCTCATATTTTTGAGAACTGCAAACAGTTTAACGGTTTCCTGAGGCGTTAATACAGCCGTTGGTTCATCCAGAATCAAAATATCTGCACCGCGGAAAAGCACTTTAATTATTTCAACGGTTTGTTTTTCTGAAACAGACATTTCATAAATCTTTTTGTAAGGGTCAAGTTCAAAGCCATACTGCGCTGTGATTTCTTTAATTCTTTCAATGTATTTAGGCATATCAAATCCTTTTTCATCTTCCAAACCTAACACAATATTCTCAGCAGCAGAAAAAACATCAACCAATTTAAAATGTTGATGAATCATGCCTATTTTATATTTGAATGCATCCTTCGGTGAGGCGATAACAACCTCTTCCCCATCAATAAACATATGACCGCTATCGGGAAAATAAATGCCCGAAACCATATTCATCAGTGTTGTTTTTCCACTACCGTTCTCACCAAGAATAGAAAGAATTTCTCCTTTTCTGACCTGAAGAGATACATTTTTATTGGCAACAACGCTACCGAAGGTTTTTGTTATATTTTTTAATTCAAGAGCAATTTTTTGTTCCATAGTATTCTCCATGATTTTATATTTCTTTTAATCTTTAATAAACATACCCTTTTTGCTTATTAAAAGCTAAAAGTTTAAAATTTAATAAAGGGCGGAGAAATCCTCCCCGCCCTATATTAAACTCAATTAAAACATTTTGTTTAACAGTGTAATACCATCGATATTCAAATCAAAGTAAGGAGCTGAACGGAATTCAGATTCGCTGAAATAACCGTCTTTAATAGCTTCTGTATCCGGTGTGTAGTCAGCATCAGTATCAACATCAGCCATGTAAGAATCTAATTTTGCACCTTCAACGGTAAAGTTATCGGTATTAAATACTTTAATTTCACCGGCAATCAGCTTAGCTTTAGCAGCTTCGATTGCTTCTTTGGTGCCTGCTGCTGCAACTGCTTCGTTAATGTCGGTCAGTTTTACAGAACCAACTTCAAAGCCTTCGCACCAGTCAGCAGCAATAGCTTCGCCTTTGTTAGCGGATTCAATAATGTATTTGAAGTAAGGAGCCCAGTCAATTCTGGAAGAAATGATAAAGGTGTTGGGGCAAGCGCTCTGTGTGCTACCATTGTAAGAAACGTTGGGAACACCTGCATTTTCACAAGCAGTTGGAGCACCCATAGAGTCAGCATGCTGGCTGATCAGTACGCAGTTGTTGCTCAGGAGCTTGGTTGCAGCTTCTTTTTCCAAAGCTTCATCATACCAGCTACCGGTGAACTGTACTTCCATAGTTACAGACGGACAAACAGATTTTGCACCAAGGTAGAAAGAAGTGTAACCGGAGATAACTTCAGCATAAGTAAAGGCACCAACATAGCCCATTTTAGCCTGTTCAGCTGTGATATCACCTTTTTCAATCATTTCATTCAGTTTCATACCTGCAGCGATACCGGCAAGGTATCTGCCTTCATAGATAGAAGCAAATGCATTGTGGAAGTTAGCTACGTTTTCAGTATGAGCTGTTGTACCGGTTGCATGACAAAATTCTACTTCAGGGAATTCTTTAGCAGCCTTTAACATATAGGGCTCATGGCCGAAGCTGTTTGCAAATACAACATTACAGCCCTGGTCTGCAAGGTCAGCAGCTGCTTCGTAGCATTCGTTACCTTCCGGAACATTAACCTTGTAAATAACCTGATCTTCGGAAAGACCCAGTTCTGCTGTTGCCTGTTTTGCAGCATCTAAAAAGTTCTTGTCGTATGTTGAGTTTTCATCGTGTAAGAAGATAAATCCGATTTTGAAGTCTTCAGCAATAGCAGACTCTTTCTGGGGTTCACCAGTTTCGGTTTTACCACCATCGGTTTTACCGCCACACGCTGAAAGCATTGCAACAGATGCAACAAGCATTACAGCAACCAGCAGCAAAGAAATAATTTTTTTCATGATAATACCTCCTGCCTTTTGGCAAAATATTATGTAAATTAAATTTACAGTCACGCTAATTTGCGAAAGATTAAAGAATCCTCTGTCATTGATTCAATAATTGCCAGCGAATCAACTCTGATTCCATTTTCTCTTAACGCATCACCACCACCTTGAAAACCCTTCTCAATAGCAATGGCACAGCCACAAAGAGCAGCACCCGACTGATGAATAATATCAATTAAGCCATTAAGCGCATTTCCTTTGGCAAGAAAATCATCTATAATCAGCACTCTGTCTGAACAACCAAGAAAATCCTTACTGACCACAGCATCATAGACATTTTTCCGGGTAAAAGAAGTAATTCTCGAAGAATAAACATCATCTGATATATTGCCGGATTTATTTTTCTTCGCAAAAACTACAGGCACATTCATAAATTGAGCCGCAGCAAATGCAATGGGAATTCCGGAAGATTCAATGGTCAAAATCTTATTGACAGCTTCCGATTGATAAAGATTTGCTATTTCCTTTCCCATTTCCATAAGAAAAGACACATCAATCCGATGATTTAGGAAACAATCAACTTTTAAAATATCGCCAGGCAACACTTTACCCTCTTGTAATATTTTCTCTTCTAAAGCCTTAATAGCCGATCACTCCCAATTCCAAAAAATACTACCATCAATAAAGAAAGTATAGCATAGCACGAGCTAAAAGTCAACAAAATTCTTGCTTTTATTTCATTAAAAACGTCAACCAAAATCATTTTACAATAACCATCTTTTTCTAAACAAAAAACTTGATTTTTTTGCGAAAGAGTTGTATAATGTTTTAGTGATTTAAAATTAAGGAGTGTTCACAATGAGCATTAAAATCGGTATTTACGGTTACGGTAACTTGGGACGCGGTGTTGAATGCGCCATTCGTCAAAACAGCGATATGGAACTTGTTGCTGTTTTTTCACGCCGTAATCCTGACACAGTAAAAACTGTTACAGGAGCATCAGTATATCATATAGACAAAGCATTAGAAATGACAAATGACATTGATGTGATGATTCTTTGCGGTGGCAGTGCAACAGATTTGCCTGTTCAAACCCCTTCTCTTGCAAAATTATTTAATGTGATTGACAGCTTCGATACCCACGCCAAAATCCCCGAACATTTTGACGCAGTTGATACTGCTGCAAAAGAATCCGGCAAAGTGGCTATTATCTCCGTCGGCTGGGATCCGGGATTATTCTCTTTAAACCGTTTATACGGTGGTGCCATTTTATCTGACGGTTCTGATTATACTTTCTGGGGCAAAGGTGTGAGCCAGGGGCATTCCGATGCAATCAGACGCATTGACGGCGTGCAGGATGCCAAGCAGTATACTGTCCCCGTTGAAAGCGCTTTAGATGCTGTTCGTTCCGGTAAAAATCCTGAGCTTACAACTCGCGAAAAACACACCCGTGAATGCTTTGTTGTAGCAGAAGAAGGTGCAGATAAAGCAAGAATTGAAGCAGAAATTAAAAATATGCCCAACTATTTTGCCGATTATGATACAACAGTTACCTTCCTCACACAGGACGAATTCAGCCGCGACCACCGTGGCATCCCTCATGGCGGGTTC
>SVJT01000003.1 GCA_015068865.1 Oscillospiraceae bacterium
GATGCTTTGGGAGGTGATATTTCACTATCTAAATCAAGCACTTCAAAGGTAGCGCTCTTTTCTTCCAGAATGCTATCGCCCTCATATACACAATATTTCGCACGATAAACACCCATCGGGAGCTTGCCAAATTCACTTTTAAAGCAAACAACTGAAAAGCCTAAAGAATCAACTGATTCCTGCTTTTCCACAGTAGCTTCCCGTATGACATCGCCAAACACATCGCACAGCTGAGCCTTTGCCGTTAAAAAGGCTGTGTTACGCTTAGTCATCATTTTAAGGGCTATTTCAGCCTCTTCATTAACTGTGTAGTAATGATTGATGCTGAGATGCTCCAGCACTTTTTCCCGTTCAAAAAGTGTTGCCGGAACCTTTGCCGCTAGTTCACCGCTTACAGGGGATGTAAAAGAATAAATATCATCCTTTTCCAGGCTCTCACCCTTATAAAGCAGGTTGCCATTAACATCAAAGGCATACTCTGTGGGGCCGCCTGATTCGGCGCTGTAGCCACCGGCGCCAAAATGTTTATAACCGAAAATAATTTTTATGTTTTCCTGTGCAAATTCTTTGTCTATTGCACATTCGCCCGAAAACGGAACATTTTCTGTCTTATGATAAGCAAGTAAATATTTCCAATAAACATTGGGATCAATGAAGCAAAGAATGCCGTTTTTCAGGTAACGCTTAAAGGATTGACCCTCCTCATTTTCAAGTCTTACATAGGGGTCAGTAAATCTTTCCTGAGACACACCGTATCCGCAATGGCGCTGAACCTCTCTCGTTGCTGTTCCGCCATCTAAAGCGTAAGAAAGATAATAGCAATCCTGAATCTTTTTGCAGGCAACGGAAAGATAATAAGGAAGGCCACCGCCGTTATAATCCGGCAGTTCTGCCCTTTTCATTTCGAAAAGTACTTCTTCCTCGAAATTATCTTCTGTTTCCAGTAAAATATCTTGAATATTTACAACACCGGGGAAAAATCCTCTTGAAATACCGACAAAACCGGTTTCAAAATCTGTTTTGAAACTGGTTGTCATGTCGTCAAATTTAATATCTACACTATCCTTATTTACATTAACTGTAAGGGTATAGTTTTTATCTCTTTCGGGTGAAAAATCGTATACAAACTCATTTTCAATGGTTTTTAAAATTCCGGAAAAGCTTACAAGCTGTAAATATATTTTCCCTTGGCAGGAAAATTTTAAAGCAACAGCCTTTGAGGTACGCATTTTCTTATCATACCCAAAATGAAGCCTGATTTCCGGATCTGCCTCTTCTCCGCGCTTTTGTTCATCAGGATGAAAACTCAGCTTTTTAAATTCAAAATTAAGCACACAATTAAAGTCATGAACCTGAGGTGTTTTTAATAGGTACATATTGCCGGCACATTCAAGATGAAAGCCGTCTTCATAAACTCTTGCGTGATTGTGCGGCAGTGCGCTGGAACGAACAATATCAATATTATATGGTGTACATTGGTCAGCTACATTAAAATTTTCATAAAACCGAAACATATAATCTACCCTTTCTTACGGCACATAGTCTTGTAGAAAAAGGGAGTTTAAAAGAATTTAAACTCCCTTAATTCAATTACTTCTTCGATACAAACACTGTCTTGTAGGTATTTTTAAATTTCTTTCTGAATTCTTCTGCAAAAGCATCCTTAACGATCGCAGGTTCTTCCTCTTCTTCGCTGCCCATCTCTGCAAGCAGTTCTTTCACTCTTGCATCAACTTCTTCTGCGCCGCCGAAGAGATAACCCGGTTCAGCTGCTTCATCCTGTGTGTCATCAATATATTCGGTGGGTTCTGTGCCTTCCGGTGTAATAACCCAGTAGCCTGCCTTTGAATAAGCAAATTCTCTTTCGCCACTGGGCTCATAGATATAGCTGCCTTCGGGGAATTCAACGGTCTGCTGACCAATGCGGAAGGTTAAGGGATTGTCAGAAACCTTAAAGCTTTCAATCGTCGGAACATCAGCTGTTGACATATCCGGTGTGATTCTCCACACATTCTTGCCACCGGCGCTCATACCGGTTAAAATGTAGCGGGAATCCCAGGGGGTAAAGTCTTTAATAAGTGTTTTTCTGTCCTCAAAGCCAATCATATAATCCAAGTCTTTTAATAGTTCAGAGAAAACAAGGTTATCATCAATACCTTCATTACCTGCCTCATAGTTATAGAACAGGAACTGGTCAGACTCTAAAAGACCTAAGTGGTAGATAAATTCCTTGTAATAATCGGTAGCTGCAGCAGGGCCTCTGTTGTTATAGGACCAGGTGTAAGAGCCTACCCAGGGGCGGAAATACCGCTGACCGGGCAAGTATAACACATTTGACTGTGCAGACACCAGGTTCAGCAGAATTGTGTTAAAGGGTGTTGAATAATAGGTAGCATAAGGGTAATCCGGCGGTGGTGCACCCTCTAAGCCTTTGTCAACTCGTAAGTAAAAGTTGGGAGAAACGTGGGTTCCGCCAACAATTTTACGTTCTTCCATGGGTGTAGCCTCTCTGTACAAGCCATACATATGTCCGGCAGCAGAAGAGGTTCTGCTGGGCTCAGCACTGACCCCTGAGCCATAGTCGGAGAAGCTAATGTCAGGATAGTGCTTTTTCCACACCTGATAAACCTTTTCCATACAATTTTCCATAAACCACTCGCCTGCCCAACCAATGCCATTATATACATGTTGTTTTACAGGAGAATTCAATTCACCGGTATTGGCATACGCATAGAGGTGATACAGTTCGGGGTGGTCATCACCCTCATAAATGGGAATACCGTAATCAATAACACTCTGTCTGAGTTCGGGGTATCTGGGGTCAGTTTCTGCCAGCGCATAGTACTGATCCATTGTCATGCCACGTTTACTTGCATTACTTTCCTGATACCACACATTACATGCTGACTCGTGGTCGCAAACAACGGCATCAATAGGTTTGCCGCCTAACCGTTTGTAATAATAAATGATTTCATCCATCAATGCTTCATATTTAGGAATACCATCATACCAGAAAGCATTGGTTTCCGCTCTGGTACCCTCTGAAAGGGAGTTAAAGGGGTTAACAGCACGCTTGCCGTCAGGAATAGTGTCAAAATATGTTTTCATTTTGCGGGCAGTTTCAATGGCACCGTCTTTATAGTTTACACGGTTTGCAGCCGTTGTAGCCGTATTTCTGAGGGTAAAGGGCTGATAGAGGTTATCAGCGCCGGAGGTTTTCTCCCAAACCCACGCAAAAAACGTGCCGCTTTTGCCCGGTGTAAAGTCATTGTCAACTGTTGTTGCCACTTCTTCAGCAGATACTGCACATAAAGAAGCTATGCATAGTACAGCGCACAACAGTGCAGTCAATTTTTTAACAAGCTTCATATTGTTGGCCTCCTTGTTTCATTATTTGATTTTAAGCCATTCATCATACTGTTTCTGCATTTCTGCAAGGAGCTTATCAACGCCAGCGGCTTTCAGCTTCTCCATAGCCTTGGGCAGGGTTTCATCTGGATCGGCAGTACCGGTCAGCAATGAAGGCATATATTCAGAAATAACGTTGGATACAGCTGAATATTCACTCTTAACATTAGCAGGGTCAAAGGCAAAGCCTAATGCAGGAGATTTGATGGCATTTTCGTCAAATTCTTTATATTTATCATAAATATCGGCCGGTGTACCCTCTACCATTCTGGTAATGTACTTGTTACCCTGTGTGAATACATAGGTGTTGTAACCGGTTTCAGCCAGATTTTTGAATCCTTCGGGAATTTTATAGAAATCTTCGCCAACAGGTTCCCAGTGCTTGCCTTCAATACCATAAGCAATTAAGTTTCTTAAATACTTATCAGTATTTAAAAGATTTAAAAATTCAACTGCTTTTTCAGGGTTCTTTGCTCTTCTGCCTAAAGACATCATGGCACCGCGGGCATTTTGGGTACCCAGACGGGCTTCCCAGAGATGCAGAACTGAGTGCTTATATTTAGCTGTTACATTTCTCTGGTCTACCAAATACGGCAACTCATCCTGCTGACGCATAAATTCATCGTTGATATCGTTGTTGTTATCAATGGTTGCAATTTCGGGACGCATAAAGCCCTGTTCATAGAAGCTATGCATCATTTTGTAGTATTCCTTTGCTTTATCTGTATCAAAGGGATTTACAATTTTTGTGGGGTCGCCATCCATATCAATACAGCCTACGACACCGCCGGGAATTTTATCGAATCTTGTAATATCATAGAACGGTGTGTCGTTGTTGTTAAACACCAAAGGATAAATGGTGGGTTCGTTTTCCTTAATGGTTTTTAAGATAGGCTCTAAATCTTTAAATTCTTTTACTTTTGAAAAGTCAAGATTATATTTTTCTGCCAAATCGGTTCTGTAGTAGTAAACGGTTTCAGCTGCATAGTCCTTATAGAAAGGAATTGCATATAAAACTCCGTTGATTCTGGCAGCATCTAAAATATATTCGGGAACAAGTGTCTTTAAGTCTTTACCATATTCATCAAGATAGGGTTCTATGTCTAAAAAGCCCTTATTGGCTGAGTGAATTTCATACTGTGTTCCGGATGACATGAAGCAAAGGTCAAAAGGCTCACCGGAGGCAAGAAGGAGCTGAATTTTTTCGTTATATTCCGAACCTACAATGGGAACGTTTTTAACCGTTGCACCAATTTTTTCAGCCAGATATTTGTTTACTTCTTCATATACAAGCTTATGGTCCGGTGTTAATGCGCCTCTGTCGTGCCAAAAAATTTCAGGCAAGTTTCCATTAGCACCTTTTGATGTGTTACCGCCCCCAGCACAGGCTGTTAAAGAAAATACTAAAACAGCTGCTAAAAGACCGGCAATGAGTTTTTTCTTATTCATAATATCTTCCTTTCTCATAAAGGTTCTGGGTTGATAAAGTTCTGGAGACTTCTCTCAAGGAGAAGGCTTTTCGGGACGGATGAATCCGTCCCTTACAAAAGCCGAATAAATCAGTGTTTACTCAAAGGGTGTAGCCTCTGTAAGAGGTTGAATGTCTGCCCATGTATCCCAAACATAGATGCAAGCTGTCATATCATCACTTTCTACTGTAAGAGCATCGGTGATATAAGCCTTTTCAACAGCATCAGTTTTACCTATTTTATAGATAATCTGTTCAAGCTGATTGCCTTTATAAAGAGCTAAGAAAATCACATAATCCTGAGCTTCACCGCTATTTGTCATGGTGACCTTAGCTTTTACTTTTGTGCCCTTTGTAATGGCATCAACGGAAGTTGCTTCATCGTCTCTTACAAACTCAACCTTATCGACACTAAAGGTCGGGCTTTGGATTGTGATATTGTACGTTTTCTCAATATTCTTGCCGACAGGGTTAGTAATATTATCAAAGGTTAATGTATACGGGCTACCTGCAGCAGGCAATGCGCTTAAGTCTGCCTGAATGGTGCTGCTGTTGATGAAGCTTACGGTGCCAACATTTTCATTGCTGCCGTTTGTAAGGGTAATCTTGTTCACATCACCGGGCACAAAGTTGAAGTTTTGGGCTGTAAAGGTAAGAGGAGCATCGCCCTGACTCATTGTGATTGCGTTGTTGCTGTCAGCAGCAGCGCAATCAATGGAAGGATCACTGATTTTATAAACCTTAAAATCATCAACCAGTACATAGTCTCCTTCTGCCATACCTATAGTTGAAAAGGCCAAGCTATAGATATCTCCTGTTCTACCAAAATCACGCATATCATCATGGCCGCCTATGCAGTCGCCCTGATCATCGAAAACATATACCTTACCTTCATAATGTGCAGTTTCAGAGGTAATATAAGCTTGGCTTGATGCATCATAAGCGCCACGGGTGCTATCATACTCAACAACTTTAACAAAAGTATACCATCTATCATTTTCAAGTTTTCCATCTACAATGGTATCAGTCATATATGTTTTGCTATTGATATTATTTAAATTGTAGTCATATTTACCCGCCGGTAAAACAAACACATCACCGTTTTCAATACCGATGGTAGAAACATATACATCGTTACCACTGTTTCGACCACCAATATAGCTAGAGCTGTTATAATCTGCCTGGAACAATCTATATGAGCCGCTTGTTACATCAGAAAACTTCACTTTGATTTCCCAAACAAACTTGGTGCCGGCTTTGGAAGCAATCGGTCTTAAAGGATGATTGCTACCTGCAGCTTGTGCATTATTAGCACCCATTGCAACGCTTCTGGAAACCAGATCGTAGGTTGTTGTAACTGTTCCCGTTGCATCCTTAATGGGGCCACCGTAAATTTTTGCAACCATATTGTCGGTATCACCGTCAAATGATGCATAAGCATCTGCTGTACGCTTCTGATTCGTTCCTCTGTTAAAACCACGTACATTTGTGTTTGCCTTCTGAAAAGCTGTCAAATTATAATTAGCTGTCGGCAATGTTTTTTCTGTCACTTTACCATCTGCATCTCTTGTGGGCGTATAATCTTCCGTCATACCATGGTCATTATCAACAGTCAGTTGGTAATGAGGTGTTAAGCCTGTCAGACCTAAATCACTGTATTTCGTGACCGAAGTTGTGGAATTTGCCGCAAAAGCGAAAGGAGCGAGTGTCACTACCAGTGACAAAACAATTAGCGTTGCTAAAACTTTTTTACCTAAAAATTTTACCATTTTTGTTTGCCTCCTGTTTTAATTTAAATAATTTATTCACCTAAAACCGTAACGGCTTTAAGAGGAATTTTGTTTGTCCAGTCAGACCATACCGTTATATAGGCCTTGGCTGTGCCGCTAAGGGCCGGAACTGTGATTGCCTCTGTTGTGAGGGTAACCGGTGTTCCATCGTTTGCAATAGAATCAAAGCTGAGAGCTTTAACGCCAATCAATTTATTCCCATCATATAGTGTTAACAATGCAACCGCGCTACGAGTGGTCGCATCATTGTTGGTAAGCGTTACGCTTGCCTTTAAAACCGTGCCTTCTGTCAGCTGAGTAACCGGTGCCACCCCATCACTTCCAACGAAGCCCGCCACGCCCGCTGCAAGTTTATCTGCATCTTTGGTCAGGCTCAGGTTAACCGCTTGTGCACTAATACCCAAACCGTTTTGAAGACCACTGACTGACAGACTGTAGGTTACGCCGGGATACAGGTTTTCCTTCGGTGTAACTGTAATGCCGCCGGCAGCCTTTACAATGTTTACCGGAACATCATTTGCACCGTCTTTCAATGTGATAGTCGGTGTTGCATTGCTTGCATCAAAGCTTGTTGCCAACGAAATAGCCGGTTTGGCAGCAGACACCGTAATGGCCCCTTCTGTGGGTGCTACACTGTCAACAGTGGTTGTTACCGTGGGCGCTGCTAAGTTATATGCCTTGTAATCATCAAACATTGCGTAGTTGCCTTCTGTAAGACCCTTAACGGTAAAACCGTGTGAGGAAATGCCTTTGCCCTGATATCTGGCAATGTCACGCATATCATCGTGTCCGCCGAGGCAGTTGCCACTTTCATCAAACACGTATAATTTGCCTTCGTAGTGGCCGGTATCACTAGAAGATGTAATGCCAGTCGCCTTTTCACCTTCAACAAGCTGCACCACACGAACAAAGGTGTACCATTTGTTATTTTCCAGACCTGTTACAACCATATCGGTCATTTTACCGGTCTGATTTAAATAGCTGTCACTCAAAGATTTTCCTGCAGGATGGATGAAAACATTACCATTTTTCACGCCAACAGCTGCCGTGTAAATGGAGATATCGCCGTTGTTACCACCAGTCATTTTATCACCGAATGAAGTGTTGAATAATCTGTATTCACCGTCATTTACATTGGAAAACTTTGCTTTAATTTCCCAAACCTGCAAATCAGATGCTCTGGTTTTAAATTCATAGGAATTTGCTGATGTACCACCGTTGGTTTTACCGCCACCAACGGAAAAACCGCGGGAAACATTGGCAGCCGCAATTGTTGTTTCACCGCTGAGAGCATCTCCACCGTTCAGCTTAACAACCATATTATCACCATCAAAGGATGATACAGCTAATTTTAAGCGTTTGTTGTTTGAACTGTCATTATTTGAGTTCAAGCCACGGCAGGATACCGATGAATTACCAAAGTATCTTTTGGAATAATCAGTATCAGGGAGCAGAACCTCATTTACGGTACCATCAGGATTTTTTGTTGCTTTCTCAAACGTTTCGCCGTCAACATTCAGGTCGTAAAGCAAGGTTGCGGTGCCCAAGCCTAAGTCTGAGTATTGCGTAACATTAAGGGAAGTTTCTTCAGCAAAGGTGAGCGGTGTTACACTAACGAAAAGCGCAACTGAAAGCACAATGCCCAAAAGCTTTTTGAAATTCTTCATAACCACTTTTTTCCTCCTTATTTGTATTTTTTATCTCTCTTAACCCTTAACTGCACCAACCGTAATTCCGTTTACGAAATACTGCTGGAAGAACGGATAGAAGATAAGGATTGGTGTTACAACAGTTACAACCAGACACATTTTAAAGGTTTCGGTGGGGATATCCTGTTGCATTGCACTGACTGAGCCACCGAAATCTGCTGCATTTTGCTGCAGGAACTTGGTTTCGGTTTCAAGTCGCTGCAGAAGGAGCTGAATGGGAATCATCTTTGTGTTAGATACAATGTATAAGAACGCTCTGTACCAGTCGTTCCAGAACATGGTTACCGCAAACAGCGCCATGGTTGCAATAATGGGAATACTCATGGGGAGAACGATTCTGAAGTAGCACAGGAACTCCCCTGCGCCATCCATTCTGGCAGACTCTACAACCGCATTGGGTATTGCCGTTTGCATATATGTTCTCATCATAATAATATGCATCGTTGTGCAAAGCCCCGGAAGAACCAGTGCCCAGAACGAATCCTGCAAACCCAGCATCTGGGTATTGATAATGTATTTGGGTAACATACCGCCTGAGAACAGTGTTGTGAAAAAGATGAAAAATGTAAACTGACTTTTCCACGGGAAGGAAGGACGTGAAATTGTGTATGCATACAGCGATTTAATAAACAAGCTCAGCGTCGTTCCGACCACGGTAACCATAATGGTGACACCGTACGACCATAAAATCTGACCTGCATTCTGCATGATGTATTTATATCCTTCTAAGCTGAATTTTTCCGGAATCAGCTGATATCCGTTTGCCAGAATTGCCTGCTCATCGCTGAAAGACACAGCTACAACAAGCAGAAAAGGATATAAACAAGCAAACGCAAACAGTGTTGTGATGGTATAGGCTAATGCTTTAACAAGCACAGGCACATCGTAGATGGAATCCTTTGATTTGGGTTCAACAACGACTTGCCTTTTTTTAGAAATTACTGCTTTCATTCTTTTATTTCCTTTCTAAAAGCGCTTTCCTTTCGGAGGTGTTTTATTTATAGATAATCATTCTTCTCGGGTCACCGTAACGACGCCAGATGATCCCCTTTGTATAATCCCCTCCGCAGGTGAGGTAATCACGGATCTGGTAAGCAGTCGCAGGAGATACTTCATTCTTCACACTATCATAAACAATGGCCTTTTTAAACACACTGTTTCTTGACAGAAGAACTAAGAACATATCTTCAGCATTTGCCCAGCTTTCACAAGGAACCAACGTTGTTGTGATATAGCTTCCGTCATACTGATAAACATTTAATCTTGTAGCATACATGCTTTCATTGGGGTGCCACATCTTGTTAATGTCACCATCATCGTTTGTGCCTAAGAATGTATCCGTTGAATAGTCATAAACTGCTTCAATCTTGGAAATCTCACCTTTAGAGTTTGTTGCAAAGCGGAAAATATCACCCTGATCCAGGCTGTGTGTTGTTACGTCATCATTAGATACGCTAACTCTGGTTAAATCAACACTGGAGTCAAGTGCTTTTGTGAGCACAGTACCTGCATCGGAATAGCGAATCATTGTTGTGGGCTCGCCTTCTAAATTCAGGCCAACAACTTGTTCTAAGAACAAGTGAATTTGTGTTTCTTCAGGAATGCTAATTTTCTCTTTGCCGTTTTCCATTGAAATTTGTTTCACAATGAATTCGAAAGCCATGGTATTGGGGTCTGTTTTATATGCTTTACCAAAAACACTGGTGTTGCCGGAGGTCGCCAATGTGAAAGAGCCATAGAGCTCGTGAGATGCAGATGCATCTAAAATACCTTGATTGTTATAAGGAGCCTGCATCAGAACTGATTTGCCCAATGCATACCGGGGAGTTGTGGAGGAACCCACACCAAAAGCTCTGAATGCCGGATTGTAAAGCAGTTTTGTTGTTGTACCGTCATAAGCAAGGTAAAGACCAATCTGACCTTCTCTCTTGGGACCAACCAGGTCGATCGTGGTAATTTCCGCTTTATCATTTGTTTTAAAGCGTAAGGGCTGAGGAATAAAGGTTCCGGTTGCAGGAACAACACCCTCACCGTCTTTATAAAAATGCTTCAGCGCATCTTTCGGATTTTTACATCTGATGCCGTCAATCACACAGTTATCTGCAATGTCAAAGTATTCAACCAAGCCCAGCTGTGTGTAAACTTTCAGCGTAACATCATCGCCTAATGCCTTCTCTACTTTCTCAGCAATGGCAATACCAAAGGAGAAATCAGACATATAGTTGCTGTATGTTACTGCCCAGGCGATTTTGCCAAAATGATTGAGTTTGAATGTATAGGTGCCGCCAACTTCACAGGGGGTAATCTTTGTATTGGCTACATAATCATTAAAGACTTTTGCATATTCATACTTTGTTTCGCCAACAGTTAAATAGGTCTTATTATCATTTTCAATGCCCTTTACCATACCTGTTTCTGATTTGTTACTCCGGTAAATAACAGCCTTTTTGTTTGTTGCGTCTTTTAAAACTGTGATAACATCATCTGCTGAAATGTCAATGAGCTGGAGTTTTTCACCGGTAGCACTGTCATAAAAATCAATGGCATCATATTTGCTGAAATCAAGTGCTGTATCATATTTAGGATAAATTTTATTGTTTTGAGTATCAACTGCAGCAACAACATAATCAACATAATTCAAAATGCTGACAACGTCATATTTACCGTCGTTGTTATTGTCAACAAAGTTAACCTCGCCCTGGTCGGGAACGGAAACAAAGCTTGTGCCTTCTGCACTGACTCCGTTATACAGAACAATGGCACCTGAGGTAGAAATTGTCTCTGTATCACCATCCTCATCTAAATATGTATAAACTCTTTTTGAATAGCTTACAATATCGTCTGACGGAATGGTGAGAACTTCGTTTCTGAAGGGAGCAATAAAGAGAGTTTCTCTGTCTGCGCTATCTCCTTTATAATAGGCCTTCACTCTGTAGCCAAGGTACTCAGTACCCTTGCTGCCGCTTACACTATAGCCAACCCGGTTTATATTAATTATATTGCCTGCTGTTGCATTATCGTTGCTCAGCGCACCATATTTTGTTGCTGTCACAACACCATCTGCAACATAAATATCATGATATTCAGCTAACAATGTGTCGCCCTTTTCGTATAACACACCGCCATTATCGCCTACGCCGGCTTCTATGATAACATTTGTCTCTAAACTGTTATCAATTAAGCGGTACATCATTTCTCTGCTGATGGTTCCATCCTCATTTTTGCTGATTCCGGAAAGAATCTTCGCTCTTTGCGCTGCCTCCATAAATGCCGCATCGCTATTACCTTTCATCATGGCATCGTAGCCTAAAAGATTAACCATCGCTTTAACAGCTTCAACATATGTAAGTTCGTTTGTCGGAGCAAAAAGACCCTCTTCGTTTGACATGAAGCCTAAGATGATTGCTGCGTTAATATAACCTGCTTCATAATAATCAGAAGATACGTCATAGGAATAATCAGTGTCAAAGTAGCCATATGCCAAGGTGTCTGCATCTGCAAGTTTGACCAAAATTTCTGCATATTCAGCACGGCTTACTTTACCTGCCGGATCCTGATTGATAGATGCTTCATCTAAAATCCCGATTTCCGCGAGGAACTGTATACTTGCCGGTTGAGTACTGTTTTCTTTTGCCATCGCTACTCCCGATACCGGAATCAGCATTAATGCAAGCAAAAGAGCTATCAGTCGTCTACAATGTTTCATTATACTTCTCCTTTCTGTATAATCGCATAAATGATTTTAGCAAGTTCTGCTCTGGTTATGGTCTTTTTAGGAGCAAACTGGTTATCGCCAACGCCGCCTAAAATATTCAGTTTCTTAAGTGAATAGATAGCCTCTTTAGCATAGTCTGCCATTTCACCATCATCAGCAAACTCTTCTGCTTCCATTTCAGGCATTTCTACTGTATCCTTTATCAATCTGTATATCATTGTTGCTGCATCTTCACGTGTAACGGCAACGCCTACACCAAATGCATCGCCCATACCTTTAATGATACCGTTTGAATACATATTGTTAACATATGAATAATACCAGGCTTCTTTATCTACATCTGCAAATTCAGGCAACTGTTCTTCGCCGTTACCTACTTTGAAGCCAAGGCTCAAAACTTTTGCCAGTTCTTCTCTTTTGAGAACATCATTGGGATAAAACTTACCGGGTTCTTTTCCGCTGATGACCTTCATTTCTGCAAGCGCTTCAATCGCATCCTTTGCCCAAGATACATTTTCAATATCAGAAAAAGCTGATGTGAGTGGAACCGGAGTTACAGTTGTATCAGGTCTGATTGCCACTGTACCGCCGCCACCACCGCCGCCAATATTCGGCACAACCGGCGGAGCGACTACCGCAAAGGAAATATTGCTGTTGATTCTCTGAACAAAGTCAGTAACTGTGGTGGCACCAGATGCCAGATTCCACAAAGCTTTCTGATTTGTCGCATTTTCATAGTTTGCATCTAAACCGTGATTCGTTTTTAAGTAGTTTATAACCTTTCCAATAATCTGACCAACTTCGCCGTCTGTTGAAGCATTGGAAATAACACTCATAAACATTGCATCTGAAAATTTGTCAGCCAGTGCATCTTTATCTACATTTGTCTGAATTGATGCATTGAAGCCGGTAATCATATCGCTGATATTGGTTGCTGTATTATAAGGTTCTTTTGCAAACAGCTCCGTGTAGCATTCCAAAGATGCAATGCCAAGTTCTGCTGCCTTTGTTTTCATTGTGTTAATCTGATCCGTTTCGCTCATGGATAAAAATGATTCTACGAAAGCTGTTTTATTAAAGATATTCCATACATCAGCTTTCGTCTCAGTGCCATCCATTGCACAGAATTTGTATGCAAGATAGTCATAAAAGATATCCTTCTGTGCTGGTGTCATCTGATTGTACACGCTGTAATTGTCTGCTGAAGAAAGTCCTAATACTTCTTCGCCTTTCAAACCATCAAACTCAGTATCCGTAAAGAGCTTCTTGGTTCTGGCTACTGCAGTATCGCCATAGGTCATACCGGACAGTTCAAGAATCAGATTATTAACTGATGTTGTGGGAGCAAAGGGAATAGATTTCTCAAACTTTTTGTTAGCACGGGGAACATCTGCCGTAAAGGTATAAAAGCCTGCTCCACCGGCAATTTCAAAGCTGAAAATCGCATTGCCGTCTGCACCAACAGTTTTCTGAGCTGCGCCTGCCAAAACACTCTCCAGTGAACCGCCGGCTAAATTTGATGCTGATTTGCCGGGTCTGTAGAGCATTGCCATTACATCATAGCCTGCGTAGCCGGTGCCAACATCTACTGTAAATGTTATAGTGTCTCCCACCGGAGAAATGGTGACTGCTTCTTCCGTGTTGGCAAATACAACAGCTGTTAAGGAGTTGACTGCAATCAGCACAGAAATCACTAAAATTGATATTAGTTTTTTCATAAAAAACCCTCCTCTATTATTAGAATAATGAAATTTCTTTTGATACTTTTTTAGATACCCAGTTGGTGAACATAACCATTGCAAAGCCGACTATTGACTGATAAAAACCTGCAGCAGCCGTTGCACCCATATCACCGAGTCCCGTCATACCGTTATAGATATATGTATCAAGAGTACTCGTTACCGAGTATAACATACCGGAGTTTTTCGTAATAATATAATGCAGACCAAAATCACTTCGGAGTACGGAACCCATATTCATAATAAAGAGGATAACCAATGTGGGTTTCAGCATAGGAATGGTGATTTTTGTAATTGTTTGCCACCAGGTAGCGCCATCAATTTTTGCCGCTTCATAATACTCTAAATCAAAGCCTCGTATGGTTGAATAATAAATGATACTGTTAAAGCCAACATTTTTCCACATTGACAAAATAATCAATATGAATGGCCAGACTTTTGGCTCCGCATACCAGTTGACCGCCTCGCCACCAAAGGATTTGATTATATTGTTGAATACACCTTTATCTACACTGAGCAATCCGAAAACAAAATAGGAAATGACAACCCAGGATAAAAAGTGAGGTAAAAGAACAATCGTCTGATTAACTCTGCTGACTTTCGTTTTACCAAGCATATCGAACACAATTGCAAGAGATACAGCCAAAATAATACCTAAGAAAATACCACCGACACTGTATAAAATTGTGTTTCTTGTAATTATGTAAGCGTCTGAGGTGTTGAACAAATACTCAAAGTTTTTAAATCCGACCCACGGGCTGCCAAAAATACCGTCAACATAATTATAATCTTTAAAAGCAATGATGACTCCGAACATAGGAAGATAATGGAAAATGATAAACCATATGAAGCATGGTGCTGCCATTATCAAAAGCGGAAAATTTGCTTTAACATCTTTTAAAAATTTCATACCCTAATTTTCTCCTTTTATTAATACTAATTTGCTTTTTCCAAATCTACCGAAGCCCCAAGAGGAACCAATCCATCACGATCATTCCATAAAAACAATTTGATGCTTTGAACCTTTTCGTCAATATCAGAAATTCTGTAGATTTTATAACCATCTTCACCGAAGGCTATACTGCCTTCAAATATGTTATGAACAAAGGCTAACCGTTTGCCGTCATCCGTATATCCGGCTGCAAAAACAACAGCATTTGCCATGTCGCCCGACAAGTTCTGATATGAAAATCTGACTGTTATATCTTCGCTGAACGCTTCACTATTCATCAAACCTGTCGTATTGTCAAACACATGAAAACTTGTAACAAAGTCACTCTCTATTTGTGTATAGTAATCATGGTCATAATTAATTTCAGGATAAACATTTACAGGCGTTTCTACCCAATAGCCGTTCTCTGCAATGCTCCAGTCATTTTCTATAATTTTACCTTGCGGGAAAGTTATTTCTGTTCCCGAAATTTCAAAAGTCGGTGTGCTTTTTTCTTTACAAAATGATTCAATTGTGTAAACAGCTGCACCGTTTTCGTCAGTTAATTCTAAATTCGGCGTAATGCGCCAGATGTTTCTTCCATTGGCCTTCATACCGGTCAGGATGAAATCTGTATTCCAGGAATCCAGGCTTTCCGTCAGAATTTCTCTGTCAGGATATCCTGCCATAACATCCAGTTCTTCTAGACAAGCATTCAGCTTTTCCGCCTGCCCTATAACATAGTCATCCGCCTCATCATTATATCTTGGACCCCAGTAAAGAAAAACATCAGGATTCAAAAGACCAACATGGAAAACCATTTCATAATAATATGGCGTCCGTCCAAAATAGCTTTTTATTTTATAGGTATAACTTCCATCATCGTTTTGTTTCTCAATATCTCGGTAATCATAATTCGCAACCCATGGCATAAATCCGTTGTCCTCTGACAAGGTTATCCCTCTGGCACGGTTTACGTCATATTTTAACAGTGTATAGGCATCTCGTAAGTAATTCCCATCTGCATCCAGGTTTGCAAACTGCAGATACTGTTTTTTAGAGTTGGCATTTAGCGTACCATATAAGGAAGAGGACGAATGGGTTCCTGCATAGGAGCCTTTTCCTGCTTTATAGCCATCATGACCGTTGGAGGATATCATATGTGAACGTTCTCCCGCAGCATGACCATAAGCCGAGCTCTTTGCATCGGGATAATATTTTTTGACAACGTCAAACACGGCTTCATTCAAATAAGCTACTCTTTTATTGGTAATAACTGAATTCCACTTAAGTGAATTCACCGACCACGGTGATGCATAAAGATTATACAGCTCCGTCTCCGCATTATCAGAAAACTCAAAATTTCTTTCAACTAACTGAGGTCTTATCTCTGTAGCATATCGCGGATCGCTTTCAATGGCTTTAAACGGCTCGTATCGTTCTCCACCCGCATTTGTAATGTTGATTGACTTTGTTCTCAGATTGGAGGCATCCATCGGTGTAGGCTCAAAGTCACACACAACACCGTCCACCTGTCCGCCAATTTCCTTAAAGCTTGCAAAAAAGCTTTCCATATAACCTTTTAGCTCACTTACATCCCACCATAAGTAATTTTCGCTTTCATCATTAATAATACTGATGAGTTTCTGCCAAACGATCATATATCGTCTGCCGACCGGGAAGTTTTCAAAATAAGCTTTTGCTTTTTCTGCCGATGCTTTAATTTTTTCTTCGTTGATTACCCTTTTTGTGACATCGTTTTCCGTCACCTCATCACAGCAGTCAGAAAGCTTGATTCTATAGAACGGGAAAATATAGTCACTTTGATAATCGCCTGACCAGCTTGTTGCAAAAAACTGAGGATTAACCCTTGAAACATCATACGTTATATCATGACAGTTTGACATCCTGAGCGTATGATTCCCGGTACCCTCCGGAATATAGAAGCTTTCAGAAATTTCTCCGTTTTCATCCGCTGTAACTTGACCGATATAGCCTATGGAGCCTACATTAATATCATCATTTTCTCCGCTTCCGGGCTTAAAAAATAAAATAGCAACCTTAGCTCCTGAAACGGATTTCGCATTAACATTTACAATGACTCCATCGTCTTTTATCAGCACCGTGTTGTTTTGTGCAGCTTCTGTTTCAAACTGCATAAAACCCAGGGCGAGCAAAAATATACAGGTCATACACAAGATTTTTTTAAGCATCCTTCTCCTCCATTCCTTCATCTTCAATTACCGGAAGTTTAAGCACTGCCATTGTTCCTCCGCTTTCACTATCCTGATAACTCAATCCGTATTGTTCACCAAACTTTATCTTGATTCGTCCATTCACATTTTTAATTCCGATTTTTTCTTTAGAAAAAACGCTGCTATCGCCTGCAATATATCGGTTAAGCAATTCCGTGTCACAGCCGAAGCCATTATCCGATACACAAATGACCAAATGCTCTTGTTTGATTACCGCATTGATTGTAAGCTGGTTTTGACCTTCCGGCTTAATCGCATGAATGATAAAATTTTCAACAAGAGGCTGAACAACAAATTTGGGAATCAGAAGATTTTGTATCTCATCATCCATTTCCATTTTAAAAACGAATTTATCTTTATGGCGCATTTCCTGTAGTTTCAAATACCCCAAAATAAACTTCATTTCCTCACGCAGGCTGATTAAATCATCCGTTTGCTTTACACTATAGCGAAATCCGTTTGACAGCACATCAATCATCTCGGCTATTTCATCTTCGCCTTTATCCAAAGCCATCCAGGAAATAGAATCAAGAGCATTATACAGAAAATGCGGATTAATCTGTGCGCCAAGAACCTTCATTTCCATTTCTTTTTCTTTTTTCGCACTGTTTTCAGTTTCTTTTAAGAGATGATTTATCTTTCCAAGCATTAAAGAGAACCCTTTGTACAGTTCTTTTATTTCTACCGTATTCCATCGGCTCCCCTTGGGCATTCTGTTTTTTTCGCCACCAAACTCTGCCATTGTTTTGCTTAATTCAACAATTGGGCAGGAAAGATAATTTGCCATAATATTTGCAAAGAAGATTAAAACAGCCAGAGCTATAATGACAATTAAAAAAACGTATTGCAGCATATTAGAGAACTTTGCAGATACATATTGAGTTTCAACAAAGGAAAATATGTTTATACCAAAGTTCATCGGATACGAATTCGAAAGAAAACTTTCACCGTCAATCTTTATTTTCGTGAATTTTTTATGACTCAAAATCGTGTCCGTATAGTCTAAAAGCCTTGCATCTTCTATAAAATCGGCTCCGCAAATAACGTTTTTATCTTCATCAACGATTGCCAGATGCACAGCATCTTCCATGTTTTTGCTGTTATACTTCAAAAGCAATTCTTTAAGATTCAGTTCAATAATATTAATGCCTAAAATAGTTCGATCGTAAGAAACATTATCATAAATCACCTGAGCAAAAAATATACTGTCAGGAAATGTTTCATCATAAAAAGAGACGATATTTTCTCCCAGATACTCTTGTTTGACATTTGTAATTTCCTCTATAGTTTTAGAGCTTTTATACATATACGTCTCATATTTCTCAAATGCGTCTATATCTGTAAATTCTAAAACATATTTTGCAAAAGGAGCATTGGCGTTAACTAAAAATTTAGGAGTGACAATACTTGTTGAATCTGAAAAATATACATCAAAGAGTCTCTTATATTCCTGTTTTACCTCTTCTGCCGCAAAAACCAACTCCGTTGTTGACTGATAATCCTGTTTAATCTGCCTGACGATGTTTTCATCAAAGCTTATCTGATCGTTAAACCGCTGTATGTCAGACATTATATTCTCAATTTCTGTAGTACAGTTTTTTATATTAAAATCAATTTCATCAATGACAAACTCCGTCATTCTGCTATAAAAAAAGGTATACATAACAGAACCAATGATGATGGTTGATAAAAGCACAAAACAAACCAAAAAGATAAACAGTTGCTGTTTAATACTCAGTTTCATCCTCATGCCCCTTTTCATAAGACATTGTTCTGTACTGTGTTGGTGTTCTGCCCATGCGTTTTTTAAACACCCTCATAAAATAGCGTATATCACTGTATCCAACTTTGTTCGCTACCGCCGAAACATTCATATCAGTTTCCAGGAGAAGCTCAGCAGCTTTCATAATTCGATAACTGATAATCCACTCTGAAAGAGAGCTTCCATTTTCCGATTTAAAGAGCATCGATAGATATTCACGAGACAGGTTAAAGCTATCTGCTATATGTTGAACATTTAAGTTGTTGTCACCATAATTCTCGTTAACATAGGCGATGATTCTTTTGGTCATTTCTGCTGATTTAGAACCCTGTACAGCAGAATGGCTGTTATATAAATTCTCCAGAAGCTTTTTTCTGCATTCTTCAACGCTCGAAGTAGCAACAACCTGTGCCATCAGAGCATTTTTTTCATCCGTATTTGTGTTCGGAAGAAAATTAATCAACGTAATACAATATTGTTTATATAAAGTCAGATTGGAAAACCCCTCATCAGGCACTAAAATATTGGCAATTCTATTATAGTCATGAGATAAATAAGCATCTACAAAATTGCCCCTGAACTCATTTTTTATCATACCCGACATGATTTTTTCCGTCATATTTTTTTCGGTATTCAGTTTTTTTACAAAAGTCTCAATTTTAGAAAGCTTTTCTCTTGTAATCGGTTTTATAATATATTCTTTAACGCCTAAAGAAATTGCTTCCTGTGCATACTCAAATTCAGCATAGGCACTCAGCAAAATTGTATTGACGGCAATTCCCTTATTGTATAGATATCTAAGCAATTCAAAACCATCCATAACCGGCATTCGAATATCAGAAATAATCAAATCAACATCTACTTCAGCCAGTTTATCTATTACCTCTTGTCCGTTTGCCGCAAGAAATATAACCTCAGCACCGAGTTCTTTCCAGTTAATATGATTCAGGAGACCACTGCGTACAGAATAATCATCATCAGCTATAATAACGCTTATCATATTACTCCTCCGTTTTGCACATTAGTCAATTATAGACATAGATACCTTTACAAAATAATTATATCATCGTCAAAATTACCAAACAAGTAGAAAATTTTAATATTTAGGTGGACTTTTATAATGTTATTACTTCATATATAATATATCTCGTTTTTTGAACAGTTTATTCTCTGAAATCCCAAAAAAGCAGCAACAGAGGCCTCTGTTGCTGCTTTTCATCATTTTCTTAAAAATTCTTGCAGAAATACAATTTTATGTTTAACTCCACACTCTACTGAGCAAGGTACTGATCAGCCAGTTGTTGAATACCCTTCATATCTTCCTGTGATGCAAAGATTTGCGGAAAGTTTGTAGTGGCATTATCATAAACATAATAGTCTTTTACATACTTGTCAAAGTCAAACTCACTGCTCAGCGTCGTATCACCACAGAAAGCATACTCCTGACCGACAGCACTTTCTCCCGTTGCCGCACAATAGGCCATAAGAGCAGTCACATAGCCTGTCAATAGATTGGGATGATGTCCGTCTGTTTCAGACAGAGCCACAATAAAGCTGTTTTTATTGTATTCTTCCTTTGCGCCAGGCACTTTTACATTGCCATTTGCAATATCCACAACCATCTTACCCCAGTTCACAACCTTAATATCCGTATCTTTAAAGGCATCAACATATGCGTCACCGTCTATATTAGAAAAATAATAAGAAGACGGGATTAGAATAAAGAATTTGGTATCAGGGTTGACTTCTTTGAATTTTTCAGCTAAATTCATCGCATTTTCCGGATTGGCATTTTTTAAAGAACCTTCTTGCATAAACACATAATCAAAATCGTAGTCAGTAAAATGCGTCAGATGGTCTAAGCCCTTACATTCTCTGTCCGCTGTACAGGTATGAGAAAAAATATCTTTCAAAGCGTGTCCGCCCCATGTCCAGTTGGTAACAGCAGGCTCGGCACCATTTGTTTTGGCCAGTTGGTAGAAATAACCCATATCGTTCCGTCTGGTTGAAAGTTCTAAAACCGTTCTGGATTTTCTGAAAACAGTGTAGCCGTGAAACGTCATGGAATTACCGATAAAGAGAACTTTTTTACCGTCTAACGCATGTCTTTCATAGATCTTCGTTGCAACATTCTCCCCTGACTTCATATCGGCATATAAAGCATTATGGAGAATAATGGCAACATCGCCACGAGTCAGCTCTTCTTTGTTATCCTGCGCTTTAACATTATCTGCCATTCTTAATTTTTTGGCTAAATTCACATAACCTTCCGGATAGGTTAATTCAGCATTTTCTTCATAGCCTAAGGCTCTTAAGCAAATGGTAAAGCAATCCTGAAAGGTAATGCCGCCTTTCGGATTAAATTCACTTTTTGAAACGCCTTTAATGATTCCCTTTTCGTTTGCCCAGGAAATCATACCATAGAATTCCGGTGTAGTAACATCTGTAAATGCAGAAGTGTTTTCACCGTTTTCTAAGGACTCCCCTTTATTCATAAAACGATAAATAAAGGCAGCCATCTGCTCACGGGTTACCGGTTCCTTTTCACCAAAATAGCCTTCTGCCATACCTTTGGCAATACCCAGAGTGTTCAGGCGGTCAATGGCTTTATCCAGTTCGGGATTTTCTTCAACAAAAACACCGTCTAATGCTACTTCATCAGAAAGTGCATTGCCGTTTTCATCCAGCCAAACATTGCCGGATACATCCACGCGAGTTTTTACATAGCAGAGATAAGGCTGTTCTGCAATGCGCTTTTTCAGGGTGTTGTTTGCAAATGTTACCGGGCATTTTACGTTGTTTAAATTCACCATACCCTCATCAGCACCCACGCCGCTGATGTCATTGCCTGTAATCACAATCGCAGGATCATCATCAACATCGTTAACTGAGGTTTCATCTACATTCACAAGCTGAATGGCATTCCAGGAAACATTTTTAATAATGTTATCGGAAATCGTGATACAGCCTGCAGCAGAACCAAGACGTACACCGGTGTTGAATCCACCGGAAACATTGTCTATAATATTGTTGGTAAAGGTGAAATTTGTCATTTTTTCAAGAACGGCCTTTTGTGCATATTCAAAAGCAGGACGGTTCTTATCCGGTGTTAAAATATTCTTAAACTCGCAGTTTGTAACGGTCCAGTTTTTGAACACCGAATTACCTTTGCCGTTTGATTTCATTGCAATGTAGGTATTATCAAACACAATGCCGTCAATGGTGATGTCCGTATAGTTAATGATGTCACCGGTTGCCGAGGCAATAATGGAGTTTTTTAGAACTGTAGCCTTATCAGGAGCGCCTTGTAAGGTTACCTTGTGAAGTTCAGGAGGTAACACAACCTTGCCCTGTTCAAAAGTACCCTCTGAAAGCTCAATGGTGTCGCCTTCTTTGGCTGCCATCAAAGCATCTGCCAGGCTTGTATATTCTACCTCACCAATTGTTGCAAGCACCTGCAAATCCTCCTCAGCAAAAGCATTAAAACTTATAGAACAAAAGGACATAATCGCTACTAAAACAACTGCAAAAAACCTATTTAATCTCATAGTCTTCCTCTTTTCTTAATTATTTTATTACATTAATTGTATCATTCGCAAAAATTTGAGACAAGTGTTTTTTTGTAATATGAATGTGGATTTTTAATTGGGTTCTTTATTACTTTTTAACATTGACACAAACACTTTTTTGAGATATAATAAACCAAAATACTTCTTAAAAACAGTGGTTAAACTTATTTTTGAATAAAGCAAATTAAATTATATTTATATATGGAGAACTTATTATGGAAATGGAAGAATTACTCAAAAAAATCAATGCCTTAGCGCGCAAATCAAGAGCTGAAGGATTAACCGACGAAGAAAAAGAAGAGCAAGCTAAACTGCGTCAGGAATATTTAAAGTTATTCCGCGCAGGTATGGAGAGCACTTTAAACACGGTGTATATTATGGATGAAAAGGGAAATAAGAAAAAAGTTACCAAAAAGCATTAATTGATAAACAGTAAAAGAAGGTGTCGCAAGTTTTGCGACACCTTCTTTTACTTTGAGTAAAGGGGCACATGTATTTTGTGAGGTTACTATCAGTATGCCCCGATAAACGCTGATTATTCCTGTTTTTTAAATTAATTTGCTGCCGGCAGCTGCAATTCCAATTCTTCAAAACCACTCTTATCTGCTTTGGTTTTCATTAAACGACCTTCACTGTCAAGATACAGGATATACCCGTCTTTTGCATTGAAAAGCTCGCTGCACTGTTCAGCGACTAAGGTTGTTTCAGAACCGGATTTTTTATATAAATCAACCGTACCGGTCTCCTGATTCGCTGCTAAATAATAAATATCTTCCCCATCAACAATAAAGTTTACAACCATTTTATCGTTGACTATATCTTCAATATATGTACCGTTCGTTTCAGCACGTACCAACACCAATTTGGGAACTTTTGTTGCTTCATCTGCCGTACCGTCAATATAGAATAAAGAATCATTTATAATCTCAAAGCCATAAATCGGACCGCTTGCAATTTTCTTCTGATCCTTTCCTTGGCGGTCAAAGCTGTAAACTGCACCGTCTGCATCACTTAAATAGTAGAATCTGTCTTTGTAATATACCAGGTCTTTAATATCTTCTTTGAATACCAGCTTTGGTTTTTTGGAACCAACCGTTAACCGATACAAATGATAAGTATTGGGGTCCATCTGACCGGCAGCAATTAGTTCCTGTAAATCGGGTGTTAAATTCTTTTTAGGCTGGCTCTGAATATAATATATTTCATTACCAATTACAGAAACAGCTAAGATACTGTTGGTTGTTTCAACCACGATTTCCTTCGTTGCACCGTCTGTACTGATGCGGCAAAGATTCCCGGTCGTGCCGTCTTTGTAGTATACCCAACCATCCATCACATTCAGCATAAGACCGGAGGCATCTCCCAATTTTGTTTTTTCGCCGGTTTGTCTATTTTCCTTATAAATATTAGCCATAGCGTCAACATAATATAAATGATCTGCATCCGAAGTCATAATACCCATATTCCGCAGATTCATATTGCTGTTGCCCCGTAATTTTTCAGAAATTTCAGCAACTTTATCGCTGTTTCCTGCCTTAACATATTGCGTATATGCCCGTAAATAGTCTCCGGACTTGGCAGCACTGTCGCCTTGAGATGTTACAGAGGCAATATAGATAAAGTATCCAATCACGCAAATGATTGCCGCCACCACGATAGCACCTGCACTATATAATGCTGTTTTTTTCCTTTTTACAATTTTTTCTGCTTTTTCCTTTTCTGCCTGTTGTTCGGCTTCCTGCTCAGCTTTTAAGCGTTCTTCCTCCATTAAGGCAAGTGTTTTGGTAATCGCCTCCCGGGAAGAATACTTCACCATAACCTCTTTTTTAGCACGACTACAACGGATGCACTCTTCAGCCTCATCCATATTCGGTCTGCCGCAAACACAAACCCAATAAGCCGCCGTATCTTTTGCATAACATACGGCATCCTCTCCGGCAGCACTGATTAAACGATTTTTTTCATCTGTATCCGGTTCCTTTATATCGAGTTCAATCAGGTTTTCTTTGTTAACAATATAGGGGTCCCCTTCCTGAAAATGAATTTCAGAAAACTCAACCATAATGTGTTTCGCCTCAGAAAATTCATCTAACGAAACTGCTTTATTGCTTGCAAAATAGCTTTTCGGTTCACCCTTTAAATCAGATAACTCAATGGGCATTGAACCCAACTGATTTCCATATGTATCATACGCATGCAATGTAAAAACAACGCGCTGAACGGTCTTTTCGCTTAAGTTAAACAGCTTAAACATTGCATATGGTATTCCTGTTTTTGAATTCGTTCTCACAATGACGCCCTGGTTTTCCACAGGACATAATAAATCAATTTGCATTGGTGCGCCTCCTAAACATATAAGAAAAATAGTTTCCTTTTATATTCTAACACACCTTGATAAAAAATACAACATTTTATTCATAAAATGCTTGACATTTTAGGTTTTGCAAGATATAATAATAGGGTATATGACAAGCTATAGGCAATTATAGGAGGTGGAGCACTTGCTTAGAACATATCAGCCCAATAAAAGAAAACGGAAAAAAGATCACGGTTTCAGAAACAGAATGAGTTCTCGTTCCGGCAGAAAGGTATTGGCTAGAAGAAGACTAAAAGGCAGAAAGGTTCTGTCTGCATAGTTATGAAAATCAGTCGCTGAGAGCTTTCGCTTTTAGCGACTTTATTTCATAATTAAAAGCGACTGCAGGTATTCTTATGAAGCAGACCATCAGTTTAAAAAATAATGAGCGTTTTTTGCAGGTATATAAAAAAGGAAAGCGGGCATATCACAAAAATTTTATTTTGTATTCTCTGCCCAACAACCTTGACTGTAATCGTTTAGGTATTAAAACCGGTAAAAAGTTAGCCGGTGCCGTGCAACGGAACCGAATCCGAAGGCTCGTTAAAGAAAGCTATCGTTTACTGGAAGCCGACATTAAAGTGGGGTTTGACTTCATTTTTGTTGCTAAAGACGGCGCTTTAACCGCAGACTCTTTAGAGGAAACAATGAAAGCAATGAAACATCTTTTAAAGTCTGCCCGACTGTTTCAACCTGCAGAACAAACTGCCACAAAAGAAACCAAAACAGAGCAGCCCCGGTAAATACACATAGAAACGGATTATTTGTTATGAAAAAGGTTTTAATTTTTCTCATCCGCTTGTATCAACGGTATATTTCACCGCTCAAAAAACCTTCTTGTCGCTTTTACCCCACCTGCTCGCAGTATGCCTTAGAGGCAATTACCAAAAAAGGTGCCTGGCGCGGCTCTTATCTCGCTATCCGGCGAGTGTTGAAATGTCATCCCTTTCACGAAGGCGGTTATGACCCTGTAGAATAATTCGCGTCAATATCACTGTTTATTGAATTGTACTGCCACTTAAAAGGAGGCAATTATTTAGGTATGTTTAAGATTTTCGACTTAATCAATATCCCTCTGGGATATTTATTTCGCTTTTTGTACCAAATGTTAAACAATTACGGTTGGACTTTAGTTGCTTTTACCGTAATTACCAAATTGATTTTGTTGCCCTTAACCATTAAGCAACAGAAATCAATGTCAAAAATGCAAGCAATTCAGCCCCGATTACAGGAGCTGCAAAAAAAATATCAGTATGACCAGGAAAAACTCAATCAGGAAACCATGAAGCTTTATAAAGACAACAACGTTAGCCCTATGGGCGGTTGTTTGCCCCTTTTGATTCAGTTTCCTCTTTTGATTGCGTTATACAACATCATTCGCAGTCCGTTAACATATGTAATGCAGTTGGGTCAGAACGGCGGTCCTTCCATTGCAGAGATTGCCGAAGTGATGAATGCTGCCGGTGCCAATGTATCGGTTAACGACCAGATTAATATCGCTTCCAAAATTGGCGAATTTATTCCCCAATTAACTCAAAAATTTGGCGAAATTAATATTTTGAACATTAATTTCTCATTTTTCGGATTAGACTTATCTCAAACCCCTAGTTTGACAGCATTAGCACCCTTGACGTTGATTCCGATTTTAGCCGGTTTGACAACCTTTTTATCCTCTTGGTTATCAAACAAAATGAGTGGTCAGAATGCATCTGCAGGTGCTGACAATAAGCAAAGCACCATGAAAATGATGACCTATTTATTCCCGCTGATGACAGTGTTCTTCGCTGTTTCTCTGCCGGCCGGTTTAGGTTTTTACTGGATTTTATCCAACATCATTCAAATTGCACAGCAATTTATTTTGCACCGTATGTTTCCCCCTGTTTCATCAGAAGGTTCTGTGCAAAAGCATTTTAGAGAACGGGAAGCAGAAAAAATTGAAAAGAAAAAAAGCATTTCAGGCAATAACATAAAGTCGAAAAGCCCGAAAGGAGAAAAACATGAGTAAAACCGTTAAGAAAGCGGCAAAAACCGTAAAAGAAGCTATCCAACTCGCTTTGGCAGAATTAAAGCTGACCGAAGACGATGTTATTATTGATGTGATTGAAGAAGGTTCTAAAGGTCTGTTTGGTTTAGGTGCTAAGGATGCCGTGGTACAGGTGACTGCCAACGTTAACTCCGAAGATCGTGCCAGAGACTTTTTGGAAGATGTTTTCACTGCAATGGGTATGCGTGTAGATATTGACATTGAACGTCTTGAAAAAGTTATGAAAATCACACTGTCCGGCGAAAATATGGGTATTATCATCGGCAAACACGGTGATACCTTAGATGCTTTAGAGCATCTGGTTAGCTTAACCGTTAACCGTGGCGACAGTGATTATGTTAAAGTTGTGTTAGACACGGAGAATTACCGTGAAAAACGTCGTGCAACACTGGTTCGTTTAGCAGAAAACCTGGCTGCTTCTGCTGTGAAAAACAAAAAGAAAATCACATTAGAGCCTATGAGTGCCGGCGAACGCAGAATCATCCACTCCACTCTGCAGAACAATCCTGATGTTGATACCTACAGCATTGGCGAAGAACCTTACCGCAGATTGGTTATTGCTTTGAAAAAGAAATAAATCATCGTTAATTGCATACTGCCCGTGAGGGTTTGGAAGCTGTAAATAACCGTCCGGTTTTTTACAGCTTTTATTTTACAGAAAGGAGGAAAAGACTATGGCCAGTCCCTTAGCAGACAGAATAAGACCCCAAAGTTTAGAAGAATGTGTTGGTCAGGCTCATCTTTTGTCTGAAGGTAAAATCCTCCATCGTCTGATTACCTCCGGCAACATCCCCAATATGATTTTTTACGGACCTTCCGGCATTGGCAAAACAACTGTTGCCAACATTGCGGCTAAGCTTTCCGGAAAAACCTTGTATAAACTCAATGCCACCAATGCTTCGGTGGCTGATATTAAAGCCATCACGGCAGGACTTGACAGCATGGGCAACTCTGAAGGTGTGCTCCTTTACTTAGACGAGATTCAGAACTTTAACAAAAAGCAGCAGCAATCCCTGTTGGAGTTTATTGAAAACGGCTCTATTACCCTGATTGCCAGCACAACGGAAAATCCTTATTTCTATATTTACAATGCTATTTTATCCCGCTCAACGGTGTTTGAATTTTTACCGGTCAGTGCTGAAGATATTCAAATCGCTCTCATTCGCGCGGTTTCGATTCTCGAAAAAGAAATGGATGTTTCCATCCACATTGAAAAGGACGCTCTTCTTCATTTAGCCGGTTCTTCTGCCGGCGATGTACGCAAAGCCTTAAATTCTTTAGAACTTTGTGCACAATCTGCTCCGCTGGGCAAAAAAGGTTTAGAGGTAACACTTTCTTTAGCAGAGCAATGCACCCAAAAGAAAGCCTTCCGTCACGATCGGGACGGGGACAGCCACTACGATGTGATCAGTGCTTTTCAGAAGTCCCTCCGTGGCAGCGACCCGGATGCGGCCATTCACTATCTGGCGCGGCTTCTTTCCGGCGGTGATTTGCTCATTGCCTGCCGTCGTTTGATGGTCACTGCAGCTGAAGATATTGGTCTTGCCTATCCCCAGGCGATTTCCATTGTAAAATCCTGCGTTGACTGCGCTTTGCAGTTAGGTCTGCCGGAAGCCAGAATTCCTTTAGCAGAAGCTACAATTTTATTAGCTACTGCTCCAAAGTCCAACTCTGCCATTTGCGCCATTGACGAGGCCATGCACGACATTCAAGAAGGTGACACCGGCGAAGTGCCTATCCATTTGAAAGATACCCATTATGGCGGTGCCAAAAAAATGGGACGGGGGCTCACCTATCAATACCCACACAGTTATCCCAACCATTATGTTCAGCAACAGTATCTGCCGGACGCCATTAAAAACAAAGTTTATTACCATGGCGGTCAGAACAAAAATGAACAAGCAATACAGGCCTATTGGGAACAGATAAAAAAGGGAGACAAACAATGAGTAGCTATGAGGGCTTTGCCCGTTTATATGATGCCCTGACCTTTGACGTTAATTATGATAACATTGCCGATTTCCTTACACAGCGTTTGCAGGCAAACGGCATTACAAACGGTCTGGTATTAGACCTTGCCTGCGGCACCGGTACGCTGACTCTTGCATTGGCGCAGAAGGGGTATGAAATGTTGGGGGCTGATGCCTCTGAGGATATGCTCTCGGTAGCCCGACAAAAAGAGGGCGCCGAAAACATTTTATTTTTAAATCAACCCATGGAAGACTTTGAACTCTACGGCACTGTGAACGCTATCGTTTGCGTGTTAGACAGCATCAATTATCTCACCGAGCCCGGCGCATTGGAGAAAACCTTTGCTCTTTGTGCCAATTACTTAGACCCGGACGGAGTGCTGATCTTTGATGTGAATTCTGAATATAAATTCCGTCAGGTGTTAGCACAAGAAACCTATACCTATGAAACGGATGATATTTTTTACGTTTGGGAAAATGATTTTGATGAAGAAACTGACCTTTGTCATTTATATTTAACTTTTTTTGAACAAGCAGAAAACGGCTTATACCGCCGTTTGGATGAAATGCACACACAGCGATTGTATACTGATGCTCATCTGCAAAAAGCATTGGATGCAAACGGACTGGTCATCACTGCACGTTACGACGGTTACACGCAAAACAAACCGTTACAGGATTCTGAACGTATTGTATATGAAGTGAAAAAAAGATAACGGAGGCAAACCATTGAAACAACTGATATTAATCAAATACGGAGAAATTATTTTAAAAGGTTTAAACCGTCCCTTCTTTGAAGAGGCGTTAGTGAAAAATATAAAAGCGGCCTTGCCTAAAGAGTTTAAAGGCACTGTTCACAAGGCACAGGCAACCATTTATGTGGAACCTGATGACCCGGAAATCATTGATGAAATCATCCGCCGTTTAACTAAGGTGTTTGGTATCACCTCCTTAACCCGTGCATTTATGCTGCCCAAAGATATTGAGGCAATGCAAAAGGGTTCTGCCGAGGTGTTGGCTCCTGTTCTTTCCAATATAAAGACGTTTAAAGTAGAAGCCAAACGTGCCGATAAAAAATTCCCTATGACTTCCCCGGAAATCTGCCGGGAAGTGGGTGGCTATCTTCACGATGCTTTCCCCAATCTGACGGTTGATGTAAACAACCCGGAAGAAACGGTTATGGTCGAAGTGCGCGAACAATATGCCTATGTGTATTGCGGACGTGTTAAGGGCGCCGGCGGTATGCCGGTTGGCTCTAACTCTAAAGCCACACTGCTCCTCTCCGGCGGTATTGACTCCCCCGTTGCCGGTTATATGACAGCCAAACGAGGCGTTAAATTAAATGCCGTTCACTTTTTCTCTTATCCTTATACCGGCGAGCGTGCCAAGGATAAGGTGATGACTTTGGCAAAAATTTTAGCTGAATATTCACCCCGTATGGATGTGCACATCGTTCCCTTTACCGAGGCACAGTTGGCCATCCGCAAGCATTGTCCCGAAGAACAGCTTACCATCATTATGCGCCGTATTATGATGCGCATAGCTGAAAAGGTTGCTGTCAATACAAATTCCAAAGCCTTAATCACCGGCGAAAGCATTGGTCAGGTTGCCAGTCAGACCATGGAAGCCTTAGGGGTGACCAATCAGGTTGTTACAGAGGTTCCCGTCTTTCGTCCTGTCATTGGAATGGATAAAGAAGAAATTGTCACCATCGCAAGACAAATTGGTACTTTTGAGACATCTATTCTGCCTTATGAGGATTGCTGTACCATCTTTACACCAAAGCATCCCAATACCAAACCGAAGCTGGACAGAATCATAGAATCTGAACAGCGATTGGATATTGAAAAACTGGTTAACGATGCCGTAGCAGGTATCGAAATTATTACTGTTTAATAAGGAGTTCACACTATGTCAAATGCCGTTATCAGTTTTTTTCAGGGCTTAGGTTTATCTGACGATTTGGTTGTTTTTATTGTTTCTATGTTGCCCATTATAGAGCTTCGCGGTGCCATCCCCTTGGGATTTGTAATGGGAATGAACCCTTGGGAACTGCTTGCCTTAACTGTTATAGGCAACATTTTACCTATTCCTTTCATCATTTTATGTGCCCGCCACATTGTCAACTTTTTTCTGCGTACAAAGCTGCTGCGTCCTTTGGGAAACTGGTTGGAAGCAAAGGTCAGAAAAAATTCTCATAGAGTTGCTAAATATAAATTCTGGGGCTTATGTTTATTTGTAGCTATCCCTTTGCCGGGCACCGGTGGCTGGACAGGTGCACTGCTGGCCGCATTGATGGACCTGCGAATAAAAAGTGCGCTGCCTTCCATTGTCTTAGGCGTGCTAATCGCCGGACTCATTATGATTTTTGGCAGCAGTATTGTTTCTTTTGTTATTGGATTGTTTTAATATATCAGAAAGAAGGTTTTTTATATGGCACTTCACGTTGAACTATTGCAACACACCGGCGAACCGGAAAAAATTATTTCTGCTGCCGCTAAACTTTGTTACTCAAGCTCCGGCGTGGAAGATATTTTAAATGGTTTGGATCAGGAAGGTATTCATAAATTTTTAAAAATGCTGATGGATTTAGGGCACGAAAGCCCTATCGAGCACGTGAGCTTTACCTTTGGCATTGAAGGTGTGAGCCGCAGTTTGCTTGCCCAGATTACCCGCCACAGAATTGCCAGCTATTCTGTAAAATCTCAGCGCTATGTAAAAGAAGGACAGTTTGAGTTCATCACACCGCCGGCTATCAGCGAAAACGAAGAAGCCCATGAATTGTATCTTAAATCCATGCAGGACGCACAGGAAACCTATAACAAATTAGCCGATATGCTTTCAGAAAAATATTATACTGAATACATAGATGCCGGAGTACCGGAAAAGAAAGCTAAAAACCAGGCAGAAAAGAAAGCCATTGAAGATGCCCGTTTTGTGTTACCCAATGCCTGCGAAACCAAAATGATTGTCACAATGAATGCCAGAAGCTTAATGAACTTCTTCCACCATCGTTGTTGTAGCCGTGCACAATGGGAAATTCAGGCTCTTGCCAACGAAATGCTCCGTCTTGTTCGTCAGGTTGCCCCCACGCTCTTTTCTTTGGCTGGTCCTTCCTGTTTGCAAGGTCCTTGCCCGGAAGGTAAAATGAGCTGCGGCAAAGCATTGCAAATGCGCCGTCAGTATCTTGGCGAAGGAGAGAATTTATAATGGGCAAACTTATCGTGATTGAGGGTGTGGATGCCAGTGGCAAAGCCACCCAGACCGAAAGACTGTTTCAGCGTTTACAGGCAGAATATGAAAACATCCGTCAAATTTCTTTTCCTGACTACAACAGTGACTTTTCCCTGCCTATTAAACGGTATTTAGCCGGGGATTTAGGCAATCAGGCAGACAGTGTCAGCCCTTATGCAGCTTCTTTATTCTATGCCATTGACCGCTATGCCAGTTTCAAACGAGATTGGGGTAATTTTTATCAGGACGGCGGCATTTTGATCGCCGACCGGTATGTAACCTCCAATCTGGTTCATCAGGCTGCTAAAATTGATGGAGATAAAACAGAATTTATTCACTGGCTCAGTGATTTGGAATACGGTCGTTTAGAGCTTCCTCAGCCGGATTTGGTACTGTTTCTGGATATGCCTCCGGTCTGTGCAAGAAAACTTATGCAGGACAGAGCCAATAAAATCACAGGAGAGCAACAGAAGGACATTCATGAACGCGACCCCCATCATTTAGACCGAGCCTACGAAAATGCTATGGAGATTGCTTCCATTGCCAGCTGGCAAATTGTTCATTGTGCGAAAGGTGAAAATATTCGTTCCATTGAAGAAATCGGTGAAGAAATCTATCAAATTGTGAAAATGAAGTTAGAGCAATAAAGAGAAAACGAGAGAAAAACAAAGAAAATCGAACTTTGCAGAAAGTATTTTAAATTTTTTAAAAAAAGGCTTGACAAAAGCTTTTTCTTAGCTTATAATATTACATGTTGCATTTTGGAAATTATGTTTAAAAGATACAGGAGGTAAAGATTTATGAGTACATTTATGGCTAAAGCTCATGAAATGGAAAAGAAATGGTATATCATAGATGCTGCCGGCAAACCCTTAGGTCGTGTTGCAGCACAGGCAGCCGCAATTCTGCGCGGTAAGCATAAGCCTGAGTTCACCCCTCATTGCGATTGCGGTGACTTCGTGATTATCATCAACGCAGCAGATGCTGTTTTAACCGGCAAAAAGCTGCAGCAGAAGCATTATTACAGACACACCGGTTATGTTGGCGGCCTGAAGGCTGTTCGTTATGACAAGCTGATGAGCGAACGTCCGGAATTTGCTATGACCAAGGCTATCAAAGGTATGCTGCCCCACAATACCCTGGGTGCAAAAGCATTAACCAGACTGCGTGTATACGCAGCTGATGCTCACGAGCATGCAGCACAGAAGCCCGAAGCCTGGACACAGGAAATTAAATAAGGAGGATCGTGAAAATGGCAGAATTATTTTATGGTACCGGTAGAAGAAAAAAATCTATTGCTCGCGTTAGATTAGTTGCCGGTAAAGGTGATATTACTGTAAATAACCGTTCTTTGGATGACTACTTTGGTCTGGAAACCTTAAAGGTTATCGTTAAGCAGCCCTTAGTAGCTACTAAAACCGAAGGCAAATATGATGTTATCGTTTCCGTTGTTGGCGGTGGCTTCACCGGTCAGGCCGGCGCAATCCGTCACGGTATTGCTCGCGCACTCTTAGAAGTTGATGCTGAAACCTTCCGTCCTATTCTGAAGAAAGCCGGTTTCTTAACCCGCGACCCCAGAATGAAGGAAAGAAAGAAATACGGTTTGAAGGCTGCTCGTCGTGCACCTCAGTTCTCCAAACGTTAATCATTGCTTTTTACAAAACCCACAACTATGGTTGTGGGTTTTTTGCATTTTTATCATTGATGTGTTATAATGAATATACAGGAGAATTGATTACGAAAGGAGACAACGTATGTTTTCTTTAAAAATGCTCAACATCGTGGCTACTCTAATGATATTGTCAATAGGATTCCTATTGGGAGAAATTTTTCGAAAAAAAACAAATGAAAATTATAAAAAATTTTTAAAGTATGCAAGCATTGTTTTCCTTGTTATCAGTGCTATTTTACTGATTTGGTTACCGGTTAATAAAGAGTTGTTCCATTGGCATTATGATATTGCAACCGGAGAACCGGTAGACCATTACAGCACCTACGGCAAATGTATTACCTATACAGGTATTGCCCTTGTGAGCAGCGGTATTACATTTTTTGCTAATATAAAAAAGAAGTTGTAATCTATAAATTTTGCCCCCCACAATTAACTTTGTGGGGGTTTTACATTACATAAATATGCAACCTATTTAGATTTTTTTCTAAATAGATGTTGACTTGCTGTTTTTGTTGTGTTATAATCTATTTAGAACAATTTCTAAATAGATTATAAGGAGGTAGGAAGTTATGGGCATGAACGAAACATTAAAAGCCATATCCGATTCTGTTCGACGGGATATTCTGCAAATGCTGAAAAGCGGCCAAAAATCTGCCGGAGAAATCGCCGAACATTTTAATTTAACCGGTGCAACAGTTTCTTATCATTTGGCAAAACTAAAAAACGCAGATTTAATTACTGAACAAAAATACAAAAATTATGTTTATTACCAATTAAATACTTCTGTTTTTGAAGAGGTGTTAACCTGGATTTATGCTTTAGGAGGTAAAGAAAAATGAAATATATTAAATGGAAAAGCTTGTGTATCACCGGTCTTGTTTGTCTCTCCCCTATTCTTTTGGGTATCGCTTTGTGGGACACATTGCCTGACACAATAGCCATTCACTTTAACATGTATAACGAACCTGATAACTTTGCATCAAAAGAATTTGCTGTATTTGGACTCCCCCTTATGATGTTGGTTCCGCAAATAATTAGCTGCATGATTAATGATTTTAATACACACAAGCATGGTGAACGAAAAAAATTTACGTTGGTCACTAAGTGGATTATTCCTATTATGTCTGTTATTTTGCAAGTCGTAACCTTAGGTTACAGCCTTGGTTGGAACTTAGACATCAGAAAAGTAACGGCATTGATGGTCAGTATCATTTTTTTAGTCATTGGTAATTATTTACCGAAATTTGACTATATTAAAAATTATAATATTGATGCTGAAAAAGCAAAAAAAATCAACCGATTTATTGGATTTGAAACGGTTATTATGGGAATATTAGGACTCATCACAATCTTCATGCCGCCAGTAACCACTGTCATTTGGCTCTTTTTGTTAATTCCTTACGCAATTATAGCTGTTCTGTATGGACTGAAAATTGGTTATTTAAAAGATAAAAAGTAAACTGATTCATTCTTAAGAGGCTTAAGCAAATCGAAATAATGTTTGCTTAAGCCTCTTTTTTATTCATATAAATTATTATTCAAGTTAAGAACTTGCTGAAGCCTGTAATCTTTCTCCCGGTTATATTTCTCAGTTAGAAGGTCCGAATTGCTTCTTTTGCCCATCTTTAAAAACTTTTTTTCCATTGGTGAGGTTTTAAACACGCCGGTTTCCAAGTTGGTTGACGTAGAAGATTAGCATTTAAAAAGGAGATGTAAAAAAATTTTTTTACATCTCCTTTACTTTTATTCTTATTGATCCTCGCCAAAATCAGCCGCATAAGCTGCCGCCAGTTTTTCCGGCCAATCGGATACCGGCTCTAACCGACCGGTAAAGAAACGTAAGGTTTTAGGTTCATGCACAAAACGCAAACCGCCGACTAAATGTCTGTGGTCATACAACCACTTCACTCTGTCAATGACATATTCCGTCTGCGACAAAGTAAATACACGTCTGGGGAACGCCAAACGAACCATTTCTACTGATGCAATGCGTTCGCTGCCATCGGGATTACGTTCTTCTGACAACGTACCACGTTCCATACCGCGAATGCCGCCACAAATGTACAGTGCAGCAACCAAAGCACCGGAGGGATACTGTTCGGAAGGCACATGACTCAGCACCTCTCTGGCATTAATATGAGCGCCCAGACCGCCACCGGGGGTAATCATAGGCACACCGTATGCATCCAGAACATCTACACAGTGCTGAATAAACTGCGGGCCCTGAGAAATTACATCAAAATCCATCGTCTCTTCAAAACCAATGGTCATGGCTTCCATTTCTTTAACAGACATACCACCATAGGTTAAAAAACCTTCATACATGGTGATGTAATCCTCCATATCATGGAACATTTGCTCATCACGAACCAAAATACCGCCACCACGGCTAAAACCAAACTTTCTGGCTGAGAAGTAGATAATATCAAACAAATCAGCAATCATTCGGGTAATTTCACGAATGGACTTATCTTTCATTGATTCTTCGCGAACCTTGATAAAATACAGATTATCCTGCAGCAGAGAAGCATCCAGTACTGTTACAATACCATGAGACTTTGCAAGTTCTGTTGCTTCTTTCATATTGGCATAAGAAATGGGCTGACCGCCGATTAAGTTGGTACCGGCCTCCAAACGCATATATGCAATGTTTTCGGCACCTTCTTTTTCGATACAGGCCTTGACTTTATTTAAATCAATATCCCCTTTAAAGGGCAAAGTACTCTTTTCAATCAAGCCTTCATCCTTAACAAGCTCTTCCACACGACCGCCTAAGGTGGTGACATGAGCCTTGGACGTTGTAAAGTGATAGTTCATAATGACACAACTGTCCGGCTTTACAAAATGACGGGCAATAATGTGTTCACAGGCACGACCCTGATGGGTAGGCAGCAAATTACCGATGCCGAAGATTTCTTCCAGCTTATCACGCATACGGTAAAAGGTTTCGCTACCGGCATAAGCATCGTCAGCACGAAGCATTGCTGACTGCATTTCGTCACTCATGGCATTGACACCGGAGTCCGTCAGCATATCCATAAAAATATCGCCGTTATGTAATAAGAAGGTATTAAAACCGGCTTCTGACATTTTAGCTAATCTGTCCTTGACCGGTAACAGATTCAATTTCTGCACAATCTTTACTTTATGCATCTCCATAGGGATTGGATCGTGTTTGTAAAACTTAATTTCTGGCATATTAATCATTCCTTTTCTTTTCTATGCCCCTATTATAAACCCGAAATAAGCATTTGTCAAATTGATAATAAGAATAATAGTAATCGTTTTTTTTCGATAATAGCACTTGCTTTTTCGACAATTTATGATATACTGAAATAAGGAGTGATTACATTGGAATTACGGAATTTAAAAACTTTTATT
>SVJT01000122.1 GCA_015068865.1 Oscillospiraceae bacterium
CGGGGCAGGATTTGATAAACTAATCGAAGCCATCGCTGATGTTGCCCCGGGCAAAAAGCAGAAATTCACCTTAAAAATCCCCTTTGCAAAAGGTGCTGTTCTGTCAGAACTTCATGACAATCATCCAATTATAAAAGAAGATTTCGAAGCCGACGGAACCTTGGTAGAAGTCTTGTTGGATGCTGCTGATTATAACCGGTTTAAAGAATTCATTCAATAACCCATCGGAGAATATGCTATGACAAAAAAGAATTACAAAACATTAAAACAGTACGGGCGGAGCGAGTTGATTGAGAAAAAATCCCGCTTCATCGGCACCGCAAGACCTGTCCATTCTGAAGAAGAGGCCCTGGCATTTATCAATATGATGAAAAAGGAATTTTCCGATGCCACTCATAATGTCTATGCTTATATCATCAGAGACAATAACATTGCCCGTTTTTCTGATGACGGAGAGCCGGGTGGCACAGCAGGACTCCCCACCATGGAAGTCTTGAAACAGGAAGACCTCACCGATGTTGCCGTGGTCGTCACCCGCTATTTTGGCGGTACGCTTTTAGGAGCCGGCGGTTTGGTTCGAGCCTACTCCAAAACCGCAAAGCTCGGTGTTGAAGCCGGCATTATTTCCGAAATGACCGATTGTACCTTTTTGAAAATTTGCGTTCCCTATGACCTTTATGGTCGTTTGCAATATCTTTTGGAGCAGGAAAAGCTATCCCCGGAAGAATCTGACTTCGGTCAAGATGTTTCTGTTACTGTTTGCATCCGTACGGAGCTTTTAGAAGATACTCAGAAAAAAATCATTGAAAACACCAACGGTCGTGCAGTCTGCACGGTTCTTCATTCAGAATATCGACCCATAGAAATTTCATAATATAAAAAGATTGCGGCAAAGCGATTTTCGCTTTGCCGCAATCTTTTTATTGTTTATCTTATTTCACTTTCACACCATTAAAAACGTCGTTACGAATCTCAATGGTCATACTTTCTTTATAAGAATCCAACAGTTCATTATATTTCTTTTCCATTAAAGGACTCTTAACGCTCTCAATTACCTTGTCGTATTCTTCGCCTTCAGAGAGCAATTCATACTTTTTAATAATATGCCAGCCATAGGAGCTTTCTACCAGTTCGGAAACTTCATCAACAGCTAAATTAAAGGATGCTTCTTCAAATTCAGGCACCATTTCACCTTTTGTAAAGGTGTAGCCGTTGGCAGCTTCTGCCATACCGGGATCTTCACCATAATCCTTCACCAAGGTGTCAAAGTTTCTGCCGGCTTTTGCTTTAGCCAAAACATCCTCTGCTTTTTTCAGCTGCTTTTCTTTATATTCCTCAGCTTTTTTAGTAGCTTCCTCTTCAGAAAGTTCAGAGGTATCAGCCTCTTCGTCAGTGTTGCCGATTAATACATGTTTAACACGAACATAATCTTTCTCATAAATAGCTTTTACTTCTTCTGCGGAAGGCTCTAATGCTTCCGGTGAATTCGTGAGAAGATCATTTGCATAAATACCGGCCAATGTTGCCTTTGACATCAGCTCAATCATCAGTTCATCAGACAAACCGGTTTCTTTTTTCAGTTCATTATAAGCATCAGCCTGTTCTTTGTCAGGGAAATTGATGCTGTTCTTAATTTGCTTTGCCTGGTCTGCCGGAATGGTCAAACCTTTTTCTTCTGCTTTAATACAAGCCATTTCGACACGCAAAACTTCTTCCAAAGCTTTGTTTTTTGCTGCTTCACTTGCCTTCACGCCGTCAATTTCAGCATCCCAAAAGCCTGTTTCATCCTGCACGCCTGCTTCTGCCAACATCTGTGTTTTCACATTTTCCAGATAATACTTAAATTCTGCTTCAGTAATCACACGACCGTTTACCTTTGCAATTTCTCTGGTAACCTGCAGTCTGGTACAACCAACAATGCTAAAAGCCAGACAAGCAACACAGATGATTGCAACGATTCTCTTCATCTTTTTCAAAACAAACACTCCTTATCTATGGTAATTCATAACGATTTAACAGTATAATTATACACTACTTTTTCAGATTGTGCAAGTCCTTATAGGTTTGTAATAAACTTTTAATACAAGATGCCATATTTTTCTTGTCTTCATCTGTTAACCGATAAGAAAAATAAGGTTTTTGACCTGCCGATAAAAGAATCCTGCCCTTATACCGCCCAATTAAATCCGCAATCACAGCCGGGTCAAAACTTTCTTTAAAATAGCAAAGCACGCTGCCCTCTCGTGTGGTTACCTGAGAAATGCCCGTTTCTTTTGCCAGCGCCTTGCTTTCTGCTGCCAATAAAAGATTCCCCACACAAGCAGGATAATCACCAAAGCGGTCAATGAGCTCCTCTGCTGTTTCCTGCCCATCTGCCTCATTCTGCACCGCACCGATTTTTTTATAAAATTCAAGACGCAACCGATGGCTTTTAATATAGCTTGCCGGAATGTAGGCATCGGCCTCAAAATCAAGCTGCGGTTCCCAATCCTCTGCCATCACCGGCTTGCCCTGCAACTCGTTCACACATTCTTCTAACAGCCGGCAATACATATCATAGCCCACGGTTTCCATATGACCATGCTGTTCGGCACCCAACAAATTACCGGCACCGCGGATTTCCAAATCACGCATGGCAATTTTAAAACCGGAACCAAACTCAGTAAATTCACGAATAGCAGAAAGGCGCTTCACCGCCTCTTCTTTTAAGCTTTTATTCCGCTGATAGGTCAAATAGCAATAGGCTCTGCGGTTACTGCGCCCCACGCGACCACGAAGCTGATAAAGCTGTGAAAGCCCCAACCTGTCAGCATTTTCCACAATCATGGTGTTTACATTCTGAATGTCAAGCCCTGTTTCAATAATGGTAGTGCAAACCAAAATGTCAATCTCACCATTTTGCATAGCAAGCATAACATCCTCTAAGGTGTCGGGGTCCATCTGCCCATGAGCATACTGCACCTTGGCATTGGGGAATGCTTCCTGCAACCTACGTGCACAAGCAGAAATAGATTGGGTCTGATTGTGAAGATAATATACCTGCCCCCCACGGGACAGTTCTTTTTTAATAGCATCCTCCACAATTACCGGATTATATTCCACCACATAGGTCGAAACGGGATATCTGTCCTGAGGCGGTTCGGATAATAGGCTCATATCCTTAATGTTCACCATGGACATATGAAGGGTTCGGGGAATGGGTGTTGCCGAAAGGGTCAGCACATCCACATTGTTTTTCATTTCTTTAATCCGTTCTTTGTGCTTTACCCCAAACCGTTGCTCTTCATCAATGACCAAAAGACCTAAATCTTTAAACTCAATATCCTGACCAAGCAGACGGTGGGTACCAATCACAATATCCGTTTCACCGGTTTTTAACCGTTTTAAAATGGCTGTTTGTTCTTTATTGGAAACCAATCGACTCAGTAGCTCCACTTTCACCGGAAAGGCTTTCATTCTGCGGGTAAAGGTGTTATAGTGCTGCAGTGCCAGCACCGTAGTGGGGGCTAAATATGCCACCTGTTTAGAATCCTGCACTGCCTTAAAGGCGGCACGCAGAGCCACCTCCGTTTTACCGTAGCCCACGTCGCCACATAACAGTCTATCCATCGGGCGGTTACTTTCCATGTCGGCTTTCACTTCGGCAATCGCCGTTAACTGATCTTCTGTTTCTTCATAGGGAAAATGGTCTTCAAATTCTTTTTGCCAGGTGCTATCCTGCGAATAGGCATAACCCTCTGCAGCCTGCCGTGCCGCATAAAGCTGAATGAGTCCTTCTGCCAATTCCATGGTAGATTTTTTGACTTTAGCCTTTTGCCGTGCAAAATCGGCACCGCCCATTTTGGAAAGGCGCACTCTCGCCTCTTTGCCAATGTATTTTTGTAATAAATCCAGTTGGTCGCAGGGTACATATAAAAAGTCATCCCCTGCGTATTTAATTTTTAAGTAATCCTTGTAATGCCCCTCTACCGTCAGGGTATCTAAACCCACATACTGACCGATACCGTGGGTAGCATGCACCACAAAGTCACCAATATCCAAATCGTTAAAGCTATTCAGCTTATTCCCTTTCGCCACTTTTCTTCGGCGGGCTTTTCGGCTTTCCCGACCGAATATTTCACTGTCAGACAGCAAAATTAACCGACTGTCCGGCAACTGAAAACCTTTTTTCAGCTGTCCCTCTGTGATTAAAATCTGCCCTACTGCTGCATTGTCCGGCGATTTATCTAAAAACACCGGAAAATCGTGATCAGACAGTTCACGGAACAGGGCTTCTGCCTGCAGGGGCGAGCTTGCCACAATCACAAGGGCAAACTTTCTCTCCAGCCATTCTTTCACATCACTATATAGCAAATCCCGCTGACCGGAATACATATTCATACCGTGGCTTGTGATATTCACAGCCGCTTTGGGGTGATAATCCTGTGTGGACTGCGGCAGGGTGAAAAGCCCCATAAAGGGATGCTTTAAAAGCACCTTTAACACTTTTTCATAATCATGGACATAAGCTTCTTTTGCTTCCTGTATCACACCTTTTTCCAAAAGACCTGCCACGGTTTCGCCAATGTCCCACAAAAGCCCTTCCGCACGTTCACGAATGCGCTCCGGCTCGTTAAAGAATACTGCCGATTGTTCCGGCAGATAGTCTGCCACGCAAGGTTGACCGTTTACGTCAGAAACCTGTTCTTTCGCCGCATCAATTTGAATCTCTAAAAGTCGCCCGATAGAAGTCTGCATAATGGGGTCAAATTCACGGATGGAATCCACGTCGTCCCCAAAGAATTCAATACGGTAAGGATTCTCTGCCGCCGGAGGGTACACATCTACGATGCCGCCCCGGGCTGAAAACTGACCTTT
>SVJT01000123.1 GCA_015068865.1 Oscillospiraceae bacterium
CTGTTACTTGCTTTTAACGAACGCAAACTCTACCGTACCATCGTACGCCGACGAATTTGCGTTCGTCAAATATACCTACCTTTTTCAACGTCTACTCAGTGAGTCTATTGAATATATGGTTAGTTAAAGCTTTTAATCCAGGTTACCAGCGAATTGTGATAGATATTTTCAAAAACATCTTTTTTCATCTGCTCTGTGACAGGTCCGTTCTGTTTCATTCTCTCAAGAATTGCTTCCTGCAGTTCTTCCACTGTCATTTCTTCAAATGGTTTGTTCACTTTTTTCTCAACGTCTTTTTCCGGCACAATAGGCTCATTCTCTTTGACAGTTTGTGAGATTTCTGCACTTTTTTCGGCGGTTACTGTTTCAGGTTTCTTCTCTGCCAGATTGAGGTCAATCGGCTTCACCACTTCACCGGTTAAACATACAGGTAACCATACTTCCCCGGAATTTGCCTGTACATTAACAGAGATGCATCCGTCTTTTACAGGTACTTTTATACCGGAAAGCCCACCAACATATTCTTCTGTGTTTTGAGCCGGAAGACTCATCATATAATCATCATCGCTATTATTTACAGTTACAATCACAGACTCTCCATTATAATTTCTTGCAAATGCGTACTGACGATTTGTTAAAAGCAACTCCTTATAGTCTCCATAGGATAACGCCTTTGTTTCCGTCCTGATTTTTCCTAACCTTGAAATCAAATTCGTCAGAGTATTTTCCTGCGTAGCAAGAATATATTGTTCATACGAAATCGCCGGTCTTAATGAATCGTCAGAGCCCTGTTGTTTTTTTCCCTCAATTCCAAATTCAGAACCATAGTAAACTGACGGAACACCGGGCAGTGTATACAACAGAATATGAACCGGCACGAAATGACTTTTCTTGTTTAGCTTTGTATAAATTCTCTCAACGTCATGATTATCAACAAAGTTATATAATTTCAATCCGTCCGGACTGTTTTCTCCCATCTCATACAGTCGCTTCACCGTATGAGCAATTTCAAAATAATTGTGGTCATTATGACCGGAATACAATGCTTTGTGTAAATGATAATTGGTAACCGCGTGCAATGTATTTTCATTTACCCAGCGGATATAATCCCCGTGAATAACCTCGCCCATAAGCCAGAAATCAGGCTTTACTTCATTTGCCAGTTGTCTGAGCATCTGCATATAGCTAAAATCCAATACATCTGCAGCATCCAGCCGAATTCCGTCAATATCAAATTCCTTTACCCAAAAGCGAATCACATCGCAGATATACGCCCTTACGTCCGGATGGTGCTGGTTTAACTTAGCAAGTAAGTCATATCCACCCCAATTATCATAAGAAAATCCGTCATTATATTCATTATTGCCATAAAAATTTACATGACAATACCAGTCTTTATATCTTGAATTTTCTCTATTCCGCCTGATATCTTCAAAAGCGAAAAAATCCCGACCCGTATGATTGAAAACACCGTCTAAAATCACTCGTATTCCTTGGTTATGACATTCTTCTACAAATTTTGTTAAATCTTCATTTGTCCCAAGTCTTGTATCCAATTTTTTATAATCTGTTGTTTCATAACCGTGCCCGACCGATTCAAAAAGAGGACCGATATAGATCGCATTAAAGCCAAGATTTTTGATTCGTGAAACAAAAGGAAGCAAGGTGATTAATCGATGCTCCGGTTCACAATAACTGTTTTGTTTTGGTGCCCCTGTCATTCCCAGTGGGTATATATGATAAAATATTCCTTCATCATACCAAGCCATATGTACCTCTCCATTTCATTTTTGCTAACATTCAAACTGCTGGTTTCACGAAATATATGTATGATAAATTATAACATAAAACAAGGAAATAGTCAATTTCAGAACAGCCCTTCAGCACGTTGTCCTCTATGGTTTGGAATAAAAAATCCGTCTTTCGTACATATTGTAACGCAAGACGGATTTTAAACAAATTTCTATGCTTTATTAAAACATTTCATTGACATTTTTAAGGGTTTGTCTCACCAGGAGATCGCCGCCCTCATGGCCAACCTGACCGCTGGAGATAAAGGCACTGTAATGACCGTGTCTTTCAGCTTTCGCTGTGGGCAGATAACCTTCAGAGCCATTGGTCAGCTGACTCAGGAAAATTTGCTCACATTTGATGCGAGCCTTAATTTGATTACCATAATCTAAAAACAGTTCAAAGGGATTGGTGGCAAAGGCTACAGAACCAAGGCGGACAATGTGAATTTCTGTATCCAGGCAGTCCAGGGTTTCCTGAATCTTAGAGCGTTTGATAACGCCTAAATGCACCTGGAGATTGGCAACATCATTATAGTCCACATCACCGGTTTTCCGCTGGAGATATTCCATAATGCCTTTTTCCGCATTCTTAACGTCTGTCAAAGTTGCACGGCGGATGGGGAGCTGCATATCCAGTACTCTGTGTTCCAAAACAACCTCTTTTTGAGGTGCATCCAGACCATCTTCATATACAGCAATGATTTCATTGGCAATTCGTCTGCCCACCAGGCGCATACCGGAAAGATCAAACATAGAAGGGTCTGCCTTTCTCTTGGGCGGGTTGTTTCGCAGACAGTTGGGGTCATTGATATCGCTTTCGGGTTCTACCCAGCGCACCAGGTCAACAGGGCACTGGTCTCCGGCTGCAGAGCACTGCGGCAGCATAAATATATGGTCACCAAACCGTTTACGGAGCAGCATTTTCACTTCGCCCCAGAAGTCAGGAGACACAAACAGACGGTGCTGTACGCACTGTGCAGGACAAGCTAAATTCACCACAACACCGGAGAGTTCTTCTTTTTCATCAAACACATATAACAGCTCTACACCGGAATCGTTACCGCCTTCTAGTTCGGTAAATACCGCTGTATTGGTATCGCCCCACATCTGTGCCGTATCGTCAGAATATGCCGCACGACGGCACATACCAACAGCCACACGACCGAAAGCATTGGAGAAAGAGCCTTCTTTCCGGTTTTCCCAGGCTTCTAAAATCACCTGAGAAATTTTTTCCACTAACATGGTATAATTCTCTTCCATCGTGGCAATCTCGGGATTGGTGGAAATATCTTCTTTTTCAACATATTTCTGTCCCGGTGCCAGATAACTTTTGAGCATTTCACGAAAAGTGCCGATGGGGTCTTTACCCTTACCCATATTAGGACGCTGTGTAGCACCGTAGCCCGGGCCGGTATGTGTATGAATGGCGCCGATAATCACTTTTTCAGGGTCAAAGGGTGCCTTCTTCTCTACCAGCTTTTCGCGAACACCTACAATCAGATTCCAAGCCGCATTCACAAGGTCCAAGGAGCAAAAGATAACATAATCGTCACCGTTATCAACTGCCAAAGCTGTTGCTGTCAGCGGTTTTTCAACATACTGGGAAATTCTTTCTGCAAACTGACCAACCAAAGAAACTTTTTTATCCGGTGTAATATTTACTTCGGACCAACCAATTTTTAATGTGCTCATTTTATCTACCCTTTCTATGCATTAATTTTTCTTATACTGTCGCGTTCTATAATTTTGTGTTCAACGGTTATGTGCTGAACAACCTCAGTTTCTGTTAAAATTTTGTTGAACAAAAGCTCCACCGCCGCCCGGTTTTGCTCAGCTGAAAAGGTATCCACCGTCGTCAGCGGCACTTGAGCATAAGCCGAAGCAGAAATGTTATTAATGCCCATCACCGAAATATCCTCCGGCACTCTGATGCCGTTTTGCGTCAACTCGTGAATGAGAGAAAGCGCCACTACATCATAGGCCGCCAGAATTGCCGTAGGTTTATGTTTTAAAGCAAGTAGTTTTTTAGCCGCTTCCACACCAATGGCTTCCAACCGTGCCTCAATGTTAAAAAGAAACGCTTCCTGACAAACAAGACCATTTTGTCTCATCGCCACTTTAAAAGCATTGTTACTCCCAATGGTATTGGGCTCACCCACATAAGCAATATCTGTATGTCCCGCTTCTTTTAAATACCTCACGCAATCCTCAACCATAACCATTGTATCGCTGCCTATTGAATCATAAGGTCCGGTCGCTTTGCCGCCAAAATAAACGATGGGAATACTGGGTTTTACGGCCAGTTCAGGTTTGCAGAACATTATCACCCCATCTGCTGCCCCATTTACAATAATGCTCTGTAAAATGTTGTTGGCTTTTTTCGGGTCAAAATCATAAATATAAACGGCAAGTTGCGCCCCTTTGGCTTCAATCTCATTTTTCAAATAGGTAACAAACTCAGGATAATGAGAGCCTAACAGTTCCGGTACAAGCACTGCAACAAGCAAGGCGCTGTTGTTGCTGTATTCCCGTTTTCTTTTGCTTTTTTCTTTGAAATAGCCACATTCAATGGCAATTTTTTTAATCTTTTCTGCCAACTCCACACTGATTTCCGAACTGCCGGATAAAGCTTTCGACACCGTGGAGGTGGAAACATGAGCAAGCTCTGCAATTTTTTTATGATTCATAGTGATGCTCCTTAGCATACAAAAGACTGCAATCTAATTATAAATTAAAAAATAAACATTGGCAAGTATCTCCGCAACGAATTAAATTCGTATTTACATAGAAAACAGGCTGCAGCATAGCTTGCTGCAGCCTGTTTTCACATAATACCACCACCGGACTTTGCTCTTTTTAAGAGCGTTGCTGAAGAAATGGGCGACACAAACACACGGCTTTTTTTATCGATTTCCGTAATCACAAAGGATTTCGGCAAATCACCGGGCACATTCACCACAAAGCCTTCGTCTTCAGCCACCGCTAAAAACTCGCGAGTGATTTTCGATGTGCTGGTCACATCCAAATCCAAAATAGCAATCACATCGGCCATATTCACAAC
>SVJT01000124.1 GCA_015068865.1 Oscillospiraceae bacterium
AGATGCCTTTAAGGTAGTGGATACTGATTATTTCTTAATCCCCACCGCAGAAGTGCCTGTAACCAACCTGTACCGCGACCAGATTTTATCAGCAGATGAACTGCCCATCCGTCACGTGGCTTATTCCGCTTGCTTCCGTGCAGAAGCCGGTTCTGCCGGTCGTGATACCCGCGGTCTTATCCGTCAGCATCAGTTTAATAAGGTTGAGTTAGTTAAATTTGCTCATCCTGATAACTCTTATGAAGAGCTTGAAAGCCTGGTTAACGATGCAGAAAACGTATTAAAAGGCTTAGGTTTGCCTTACCGCGTAGTTAAAATCTGTGTTGGTGATTTGGGCTTTACCGCAGCAATGAAATATGACTTAGAGGTTTGGATGCCCAGTTATAACCGTTATGTTGAAATTTCTTCCTGCAGTAACTTTGAAGATTTCCAGGCTCGTCGTGCCGGTATTAAATTTAAGAATTCTCCCACAGATAAGCCTCAGTTTGTACACACATTAAACGGTTCCGGTGTGGCTGTTGGACGTACTGTAGCGGCTATTTTGGAGAATTATCAGAATGCTGACGGTTCCGTTCGCATTCCCGAAGCGCTCATCCCCTTTATGGGAACTGATGTGATTAAATAAATTTTTCCTGCAAGGAGAATGAAAGTAAATGGCTAAAGAAAAAATGATTCAGGATTGGGGCGAAGCGCTGGAAACTTATGCAGTGCCTCAATGGGAAGAGTTGCCTAAATTAAGTCTGTATATGGATCAGGTCATCGGTTTAATGGAAGAATATCTCAGTATTTATGAAAAAACAGGTGAAAAACTGATTACATCTTCTATGGTGAATAACTATGTGAAGCTGGGAATTATCCCAAAACCGGATAAAAAAAGATATAACCGCGTGCACCTTGCATATCTGATTATGATTTGTATTTTAAAACAGGTGCTCTCCATTTCTATGATTCAGAAAATGCTGCCTCTAACCTTAACAGAAGAGGAACTGGCACATTTGTTTAATGCTTTTCAGGATGCACAAAGACAAGCATTTAATGAAGTGACAGACAGAGTTTATACCACTTACGGTCATTTAAATAACGAAGATGCCAAGCCCACGGATTATTTTTCATTCTTTGCACAAACAGCCTTAACTGGAAATATTTATAAAATTATTTCTGCCATGATAGCTGAAAATATTAATACAATTACCAAATAAATTAAAAGAAGCTGTAGCAAAAAGATTATTTTGCTACAGCTTCTTTTGTTATTATAACATATGGTCTGTGTATTTTTTGACAGCCTAAAACGTAAAGGGTTCACAGCCGGATGTAATATCCAAATCCCTCACAACCTGCAAAAAATAATCCGGCGGAGGAGCTGAAAATTCCACATATTCAGCCGTTTTCGGATGAACAAATCCCAACATAGCTGCGTGGAGCATTTGACCGCATAAACCGTATTTTTTGGCAATTTTATCAGTTTTAAGTCCGTATACGGGGTCGCCTGCCACCGGATGGCCAAGGTTTGACAAATGGACTCTGATTTGGTGCGTTCTGCCGGTTTCTAATCTGCAACGAACCAAGGCACAGTCGTTATATTGCCGTAAAACCGTTCCGTGTGTCACAGCCCGACGACCGCCGGACGAACAAACAGCCATTTTCTTTCTGTCCTTAGGATGGCGATCCATCGGTTTATCGATGGTGAATTCCGTTTCTTTAAACTTGCCATAGGCAATGCAGTAATAGGCGCGGGTAACGGAATGTTCTTTAATCTGTTCAGCCAAAGAAAGATGGGCTTCGTTGGTTTTGGCAATGGCTAAAATTCCACTGGTATCCTTATCAATACGATGGACAATTCCCGGACGAATCACGCCGTTAATGGCAGAAAGCCGCCCCTGCGCGTGATAGAGGAGGGCATTGACCAGGGTGCCGGTTCCGTGACCGGCAGCCGGATGCACCACCATGCCCTGGGGCTTGTTCACAATGATTAATTCACTGTCTTCAAAGACAATATCCAAAGGAATGTTTTCGGGCACCGCTTCTAAATCCACAGGCTCCGGCAACATAAATACAATCTCGTCACCCTTTTTGAGCTTATAATTTTTGGAGGCAGTTTTGCCGGATACGGTAACATCCCCGCTTTCAATAAGCTTTTGGGCGGCAGAGCGCGTTACATCGGCTTGCTCGGAAAGGAAAACGTCCAGCCGGGTACCGGCGGACGTTTCATCACATACAAATTTCAAATAATCATTATTCATGGGGTCCATCATTGGCTTCATCCTTTTCTTTTGGCTTTTTATCTAAAAACAGAATGTAAAAAGCCAGTAAACATGCACCGCAAACCACGCAACAGTCTGCGAAGTTGAAAACAGGGAAGTTAATCAGTGTAAAATCTAAGAAATCAATCACATAGCCACGGAACAGTCGGTCGATAAAGTTACCTAAAGCCCCACCCACCAAAAATGCCATAGAAAGTGTTAAACAGCGACTTTTAGGACGGTTTTTAATCAAATATACCGTAACACCCAACACGACAACAACGGTGATGATGAAAAACAAACCAAACTGACCTTTTAAAATTCCCCAAGCTGCACCTGTATTCGGGATAAAATGGATATGAAAAACATTTTTCCATAAGGGAATATCCTGATAGAGTTCCATATTTTGTAAAACAGCCAGCTTTGTGAGCTGATCAATCAAAGCCAAAACAATCGATACAATAAAATAAAGGGCCAGCAAGGTAGGATTCTCCTTCAACAAACAATTTAAAGTTGCGGAAAAGGCTTTTGCCTTTTCCGCATTTATTTTTTATTATCAGAAATAACAATTTTTTTACATTCCTTATAGATTTGCAGCACAACGTGCACACAAGGTGGGATGTTCACTATTCTGTCCAACAGTTTCGGAGAACATCCAGCAACGTTCGCATTTTTCGCCGGCAGCGGCACTAACTTTAACTTTCACACCGGTTTCACCTTCGGCAGCATCAGCGCAAGCCTCAGAAAGGGGCAGAACAGAGACACCGGAGGTAATAAAGTAAGTTGTGAGTTTATCTTCTGTTTCTTTTAACAGGTCATAGAGCGCGCCGTCAGCATAAATGGTTACATCAGCACCCAAAGAGTGACCGATTACCTTTGCGTTACGGGCTTCTTCCAATGCTTTGGAAACATCACCGCGAACAGAAAGCAGAGATTCCCAACGAGCCTCTAAGGCTTCATCATTCAAGGAAGCATCTACCTGAGGCATATCGTTTAAGATAACGAATTCTTTGTTATCCTTTTCACTGTGGGGCATAAAGGACCAGATTTCTTCACAGGTGAAGGCAAGCACCGGTGTTAAAAGACGAACTAAGCTATCCAAGATGCGGTACATAGCTGTCTGTGCACTGCGACGAGCCAGGCTATCCGGTTTTTCGGTATAGAGACGGTCTTTAATAACATCTAAATAGAAGTTACTCATCTCAACCACGCAGAAGTTGTGAATACCGTGGAACACGCTGTGGAATTCATAGCTTCTGTAAGCTTCCAGAGTCTTTTCAACCAGCTTATTGAGGCGAGCCATAGCGTAGCGGTCAATTTCCAGCATATCGGAAACGGCTACAGCATCTTTATCCGGCTCAAAGTCGTGAATGTTACCCAAAATGTAACGGGCGGTATTTCTGATTTTGCGGTATGCCTCGGAAAGCTGCTTTAAAATGTTTTCTGAAATGTGCATATCGGTTTTATAGTCGGCAGATGCTACCCACAAACGGAGCACATCGGCACCAAACTGCTTGATAATATCCTGGGGGCTCATACCGTTGCCCTTGGATTTAGACATTTTCGCACCGGATTCATCCACAATCATACCATGGGTGATAACGGTTTTATAAGGCGCTTCGCCACGGGCAGCGATGGCGGTTAACAGAGAAGACTGGAACCAACCGCGATACTGGTCATTACCTTCTAAGTAAAGGTCAGCAGGGAAGCGGAGACCTTCTTTAACTTCCAAAACAGCTGTATGGCTGGAGCCGGAGTCGAACCAAACGTCCATAATATCGGTTTCTTTGGTGAAGTGGTCGTGACCGCAAGCAGGACAAACAGTGCCGGCAGGCAGAATGTCCTTTGCATCTAATTCATACCAGGCATTGGAGCCTTTTTCGTAGAACAGCTCAGAAACAGCCTTAATGGTATCGGCGTTAATTAATTCCTTGCCGCATTCAGCACAGTAGAAAATAGGAATGGGCACACCCCAGGTTCTCTGACGGGAAATACACCAGTCGCTTCTGTCCTGCACCATGCCGGTGATTCTGTCTTCGCCCCACTTGGGCAGCCAGGTAACACCCTGAATGGCTTTTACGGCATCATCCTTAATGGCATCAACTGATGCAAACCACTGTTCTGCAGCACGGTATACGATAGCATCGTGACAACGCCAGCAGTGAGGATATTGGTGAATAATTTCCTCAACGGCAAAGAGAGCATTCAGCTCAGTTAATTTATCAATAATTTTGCTGTTTGCTTTTTCATAGTAAAGACCGGAAAATTCACCGGCCAGATCGTTTAAGTAACCCTTTTCGTCAACGGGAACGATGATGGGAATGTCTTTATATTGCTGGCAGGCAATATAGTCTTCTAAACCGTGACCGGGGGCTGTGTGTACACAACCGGTACCGGCATCTAATGTAACGTGGTCACCCAAAATGATAACAGATTCTCTGTCAATAAAGGGGTGAGCACAACGAATCAGTTCAAAATCAGCACCCTGATAAGAACGGATGGTATTGTAATTTGCGTGACCGCCGGCTTTCATGACACTGTCAACCAATTCATCGGCAATAATATAATATTCGCCGTCA
>SVJT01000125.1 GCA_015068865.1 Oscillospiraceae bacterium
AGAATATATGTAATATAACCAACAATTACCCATGACATAAAATGAGGCAAAATCAAAATCGTTTGATACGTTTTTATTGCTTTACGATTGGTTACCTCAAACATTAAAAGTGCTACCGCCATAGAAGCTACTGTGTTAATCACAATAAAGGTCACCGCATATCCGAGAGTATTTCTCGTGATACGCCAAGCATCCTGGGAAAGGAAGAAGAATTTAAAATTATCAAGCCCTGCCCAGTCAGAGCCAAAAATACCCTTTGCATAGTTATAGTCTTTAAATGCAAGTACTGCACCAAACATCGGCCAATATGCAAATAAAATAAAGTATATGATTGCCGGAAGGCAAAGCAACCAAAATTCCCAACAACTAAAAAAACGTTTAAACGGGTTCGTTTTTTTAAGACTTCTGTTATAATTGTTTTTTAATACCACAGAACTTCTCCTCCATTATGCTAAAAATTGCAAAAACGGGTCTAACACCCTACATATATTATATCATTCCACATATTTAATTCACAATGATAAAAAACCGCTAAAATGCCACTTTGCCGTCAACTTGACATAATTCCCCTCTCTAACATCAAAATCTATCACCTATTGATAACTTTCCACGCTAATAATTAACAGGTAGACCAATCCGCATTCTGAACATTTATAAATATATATTCTAACTATGAAACCGATAGTGGCAGATGCTACTATCGGTTATCTCATTTTTTGGAGGTTTTTTAATAATGAAGGAAAAGGAAATCAAGGTCTTAATGGTCGAGCCGGGCAAAGCACCAACTGTCACTACAATTAAAAATGAACTCAGTTCATTACAGGAAGCTGTTTCAATCGGTGCTAATTATGTTGGTTAAAGGGAGGGGTTACAAAAGTAAAATTAAATGCTATATCAAGCCCGCCATAGGCGACATATTCTTACGTTCACTTAAAACAGAACACATTCAAAGAATGGTTAACGATATGCACTACAATGGGCTATCTCCTAAAAACATACGAGATACCCTTAATAACGTTAATGCAGCTATGAAAAAGGCTTCATCATTAAGTCACCTAAGAGTGAAGCCGCTATTCGCGATATACACTTAGGCAAAAATGTCATGAGCATGTTAAAGGAAGCAAGAAATCAATATGTAAAGGATAAAGATGCCTATGGTTTTGGTTTCCAAGACCTTAATTTCGTTATACATCAAAATGATCGCAGTCCGTTCAAACCAGATTCTACGGCACAGAAATGGAGCCGTTTTCTTGAGACTCACCACCTACTCAAAATTCGGTTGCACGATCTACGACATAGTAATGCCACAGCATTAATCCAGGCAGGAACTAATCCAAAAGTTGTGCAACAAAGGCTAGGTCATTCTGATATTAATACAACGCTCAATACATATACGCACGTATTACCCTAGATGGATTTAGAAGCCGCAGAAAAACTGGATAAAATCATACTGAACCGCCCGTAGTTTATGATAGGACTTACTGTGTTAGTCGGTTTTTTAGTCGCTTCTTGCCTATTTACTCATATTCTAGCGACGATGCCGATTTTAAGGTCTGTTTTAATAGAACATCTCATAACCCGGAGGTCGGTGGTTCAAATCCGCCCCCTGCACCCAACTCACGGCAGACCATTTGGTTTGCCGTTTTTTTTATGCCCGGGTTATGAGAGCGGCGAGCGTGGCTCGTTGGTTAATGAGTCAGAAAAGACCGTTACTCATGTGAGCAACGGTCTTTTCTTCATGAACTACATTCTATTATTTTGTACTGTCTCTTTCGCTTCAAATCCTTCAAAACGACTATATAGAAAAATCAGGATTCTTTAATTTTCTTATAAAACTGCATAATTCGATGGGCGCAATCTTCCAGTAGAAATTCTGTATTATTCATCGACTCTTCTAAACTGCAAGGTCCGTTTTGAATAGCAAAAACCGCATCAATGCCACCTTGGTAGACATCTCGATAACCATCACCGATAGAGCCGGTTAACGCAATGACCGGTTTTCCATACTGTTTTGCCCGTTTAGCAACGCCGATAGGCGCTTTTCCAAACAGGGTTTGTCCATCTAACCGACCTTCACCGGTAATGACTAAATCAGCCTTTTGCAAAGCTTCATCCATTTGCAGAGTATCCAACACCAATTCAATGCCTGAGGCTGTTGTGGCACCAAAAAACGCAAGCAAGGGAACGCCAAGACCACCGGCAGCACCGGCACCGGCCACATCAGCATAATCAACACCACAAGCCTCTTTGATGGCACCTGCATATTGCTTCATACCTGCATCCAGCTTGTTACGCATAACCTCATCGGCACCTTTTTGACCGGCAAAAATATGAGATGCCCCTTCTCTGCCACACAAAGGATTGGTCACATCGCAGGCCATGCGGATGGATATTGCTTCTAACCGTTTATCCTTTCCGGTCACATCAACGGATTTCACTTTCTCTAAATCGCCGCCAACACCCTCTAATTCTGCACCGTTTTCATCTAAAAACCGAATGCCCAAGGCTCGTGCCATACCCATACCGCCATCGTTGGTAGCTGAACCACCTAAGCCCAACATAATTTCTTTTGCACCGGCATCTAATGCCGCCAAAATCAGCTGGCCGGTACCATAGGTGGATGTAAACCATGGGTTTCTTTCTTTCGGAGACAGCAAGGGCAAGCCGGAAGCTGCCGCCATTTCAATCACTGCTGTTCCGTTATCTAAAAGCCCATAAAATGCCGTAATATTCCTGCCCAAAGGGTCTTTAACCATAACCTCGCATTTACTGCCGGGGCAAATGGTCAAAATAGCCTCCACTAACCCTTCTCCGCCATCCGCTAAGGGATAATTACAAACAACGGCATCATGATATACACTTTTTATACCTCTTTCAATGCTTTCAGCCGCTTTTTGTGCTGAAGCACTCCCTTTAAAGGAATCAATAGCTGTAACAACTCTCATATCATTTCTCCTGACGCAGTGAAATTCTTCTTTGTTATATACATTTCCAGGGGCTTTCTTCGTGGCAGGAAACTGCCACCTTTAATTTGTTTCCGAAAGCCTGTTGCAGTTTTTCAGCAATTAATTTGCAAAAGCCTACCTCTGCATCATAGTGATTGATTTCAATTAAATTCATGCTGTTTTCATAGGCAAAACGGGCATGATGATGCTTACAATCACCGGATATATACACCTGTGCCCCCAACTGAAATGCCTCATAAATCATATCAGCACCACCGCCGTTACAAACAGCTATGGTATCAATTATAGCGTTTTCATTGCCAACATAACGCAAAAATCCGTTGGGACAAAAAGCCTGTTTCCCCTTTCTCAGCAAATCAGATAATGTACAGGGTGTTTTAAGGGTTCCGGTACGACCAATGCCAGCCTCTGTTCCTGCAAAAGAACTTCGTTCTGAAAATTCACCAAAGGCATCTAAGAACACATCGCAAAGTCCTCCTTTGGCTGAATCATAGTTTGTGTGCATAGCATATAGCCCAATGCCCTTTTGCAGCAAACGGCGAAGGGTTCGTTGACCGCCCTCTCCTTCTGTTAAACGATTCACCGGGCGAAACATGACCGGATGATGAGAAACAATCAACTGTGCGCCTTTTTCTGCAGCCTCCAGCACCGTTTTCTCATCAGCATCCAAAGCGATTACGATGCTTTCAATTTCATCTGTCACGCCCTCAACCAAAAGGCCAACATTATCATAATCTTCGGCCAGTTCCTTTGGCGCCAGTTTTTCAAAAAAAGCGGTTAATTCCTGTAAGGTTACCATAAGTCGCACGCCTCCTTTAATCTCTTCAAACCGGTGAGCACCATCTTATATACATCGGTTTTTGCTCTGGTATCTACCTTTTCTGCCCTGAGCAAACCGCCTAATGCTTCGCTATATTTATGAATGAGCAAATCCAGCAATTCCGGTAATAAGGGGTCACGGTTTTCAATGAGCTTTTCACCCACTTGATAATAGACTGGGTCTAAAACCGTCATTTTGCCGTGTTTCACCGTCATAACTGTGTAGATTTTATTGTCTTCTTTAGCCAATCGCTCATCTGTAATTTCATAGTCATTTTGCGCTAAATATTCGCGGAGTTCTGCTGTTGCCGTCATCGGCTGGAGAATGTAAAAATCCAGTTTCACAGGGGATTTTTCTAAAATTTCTGCGATTAACAAGCCACCCATACCGGCAATCACCGCTGTATCGGCTTCTCCCTCTGAAAGAGCACAAAGCCCGTCGGAAAGACGGGTTTTAATAAAATCTTTAAGACCAAAGCGGTCAATATTTTCTTCTGCACGTGAAAGAGGACCCTGGCGCAAATCCATGGCCAGGGCTCTCTCAATTTTATGTTCTTTGTAAAGATAAATAGGAATGTAACCGTGGTCTGTGCCCACATCTGCCACTGTTGCCCCAAATGGCACACTGTCAGCTATGGCCAAAAGCCGCGGTGTCATCACCGATTGAATGTTCATAAAGTCATTCCTTTACTGATTTTCGTGATTACTTTTTCTGATTTCAGCGCGCTTGATTTTGCCGCCTAAGGTTTTAGGCAGTTCATCCACAAATTCCACAATACGGGGATATTTATACGGTGCCGTCACCTTTTTAACATAGTTCTGCAGTTCTTTAACCAGTTCATCAGAAGGAGCATAGCCCTTTG
>SVJT01000126.1 GCA_015068865.1 Oscillospiraceae bacterium
GCTTCCAATGTTTTTTCCAACCTTGCGATAACCTTCATTTTGCTTTCGGCTGTCTTAATATTCTTTTCGCGGTTCCACTGTCGTTGCTGACGGACAATACCCTCTAACCGTTTAATTTCTTTCTGTGTATTTTCATACCGTCTCGTTGCCGCTTTTTCATTTTCTGCCTTCAGTTTTGCATAAGTGGAATAATTTCCTTCATACACCGTAACCTTTTCATACTCCAGTGCGAAAATTCGGTTTGCCACACGGTCTAAAAAATAACGGTCGTGAGAAATTAAACAAAAAGCCCCTTTATAATCCCGCAAATAGTTTTCAAGCCATTCAACTGCTTCTAAATCCAAATGGTTCGTCGGCTCGTCCAATAACAACAAATTGGCGCCGGATAAGAGCAATTTACATAAAGAAACTCTGGTCTTCTGACCACCGGATAAATGAGCAAAAGGTGTATCCAGTTCCGCTTCTTTAAAGCCCAACCCCAAAAGCGATGACCGCGCACGGCTTTTATATGTATACCCATCCCGTTCCCGGAATCGTTCCATCAGCCGTTGCTGTCGCTCTGTCAACTGTTTAAGATCGCCTTTTCCTTCTTCTATTGCTGCCGAAATCTGCTGCAATTCAGCTTCTAAGGCAATCACATCATCATATACCGTCAGCACTTCATCAAGCACTGTTTTGTCCGATGTCAAGTTGGTGTGCTGTTCTAAATATCCAATCACCGTCTGTTTATTCTGAAACACTTCACCGCTCGATGCATCCATTTGTCCCAATAAAATTTTAAACAAGGTAGTTTTTCCGGTACCGTTGGCACCGATTAAACCAATTTTATCTGAATCACCAATGGTAAAGGATACATTTTTAAACAAACACCGTTCGCCAAATTCTTTGGAAACATCGGATAAGTTGAATAAATTCATACCTAAACTCCCATTGTCCTATTCGTTAAACTTCTTTTTAACCTTTTCCTGCACCTTATAAATCAAATCACTCAAATAGTATTTCTTGGAACCTGCCAAATACCCCAAATAGCTTGCCAATAATGTAATCGCCGGCGAAATGAGTAATAGGGCAGCCGGTGTCTTTTCATTCATAAAGCCGGACAGATGACTGAACCAAAGACGGACACCCATTGCAATATAACTCAGCAAATAAATTTTGTTCGCATTTCTGGGAGCATCATCAGGAAATTCATATACTACATTAGCTACAACATCCCGAATGGGAATAACATTCATCTGCATTAAACCATAAACTAAAATGATGACTAAATTAACAATAACTAAAGGCGCTGCCATGATCAAACCCTCTGTTACCGGCTTTAACTCTTTCCGTTTTAATGCACGACTAGCCGCAGTATGTACCCGGGAATACTGCACGCCAAAAAAAGTGAGGCAAAACACTATGCTATAAACGGGTTTACCCCAACTGTAATTAAACATCCAGGAAAAAATAAATAAACCAAACAACTGAATTAAAAGACAAATTAAAAAATCTACAAACAACATTAACATTGTTTTTTTGCGAATTGACATTTTCTTTCTCTCCTTTTATCTGTAAAGCTCTAAAGCCTCTAAAATTTCTTCTTGTTTTTGAAACATTTCCGATTCCTCACGGGGACCGTCTTCATGGTCATACCCCAGCAGATGAAGCATAGAATGTACCGTCAAAAAACCCAGCTCACGCTCTAAAGAATGTCCGTACTCTCCGGCCTGCTCCTCTGCTTTTGGAAGGGATATGACAATATCTCCCAAAAACACGGTGTCATCCATCATATCCTCGTCTTCCACAATCAAAACCCCGTCTTCTACGGTGAGCATCGGGAAGGAAAGCACATCGGTCACCTTATCAATATTTCGTTCAGCAAGGTTTAACTCCCGAATCCCCTCATTATCTGTTATGGAAAAAGAAACCTCCGCTGAAAATGGAAATTCTTCAAATTCCAGGGTTTTATCTACACAATCCTGCACCAGTTCCTGCAGTTCTTTTGGCAACGCCTGCGCTTCATCATTTAGAATGATGCTTGTCACTTAAACCACCTCTGTCATTTTTCTGCCGCTTCGCATCATATTTTTCATAAGCCTGAATAATTTTCTGTACTAAGGGATGTCGCACAACGTCCTGATGAGAGAAATAGCAAAATGCCAAATCCTCCACATCAGACAGAATTTTAATCGCTTCCTTTAAGCCGCTCCGCTTGCCGTCCGGCAGGTCAATCTGAGTAATATCACCGGTGATAATAGCCTTTGACCCAAACCCGATGCGGGTCAAAAACATTTTCATCTGCTCCGGTGTGGTATTTTGCGCTTCATCCAGAATAATATAAGAGTTATCCAAGGTGCGACCGCGCATATAGGCCAAAGGCGCCACCTCAATGAGGCCCTTTTCCACATAGTTATTATAGCTTTCCGTACCGATCATTTCAAACAAAGCATCATGGAGGGGACGCAGATAAGGGTCTACCTTCATCTGCAAATCACCGGGCAAAAATCCAAGCTTTTCTCCGGCTTCCACCGCCGGACGGGTGATAATGATCCGGCTGACCTCTTTTTTGCGAAAAGCCGTTACTGCCTTCGCTACCGCCAGGTACGTTTTACCCGTACCGGCAGGACCAATGCCGAACACCACCGTGTTTTCATTCATGGCACGGATATATTCCTTCTGCCCTAAGGTTTTGCTTTTAATGGGCTTCCCCCGTGAGGTAATACAAACGCAGTCATTCCCCACTTCTTTTAAGGCTTCTGTCTTCCCTGTTTTAGACATCATAATGGTGTAGGTAATGCTTTGCTCCGTTAACCCGTCGCCACGTTCTAAGGACTCAATCATAGACAAAATGGCGCGTTTTGCCGTTTCTGTCTCTTCCTCGCCGCCTAAAATTTTTAATATGGAATCTCTGCAGGAAACAGAAACGGAAAGTTCCTTTTCCACCTGCTTGATGTTGCAGTCAAAATCGCCGAACAATCCGCCTAAATCCACAGCGGATACATCAATACTCCGTTCTGCCATGTATGCCATCACACACCTTTAGTTAAACTAATTTATTTTATTCTGCCGAAAAATACAGAAATTATCACCTTAACATATAATTATAGCATACAAACGCAAAAAAGACAAGTTGAAACTTGCCTTTTTTGACTTCCTATTCAGAAAAAATATACCGTATATTCTTTCAGCTTGTCTTTTTTATGATAATGCTCATGTTCTCCCGTATTTCTGATATGGAAAATCACCCTGTCCTCATACACCTCAAAAATCAGGAATTGCGCGATAGTCGGCGTGCCGGTTTTGAGAAAGAATTTCAATTTCTCTTCCCCACCATACCCGGTCAATCCGTCATTTTCAAAAAATTCCTCACCATAAGGACGCAAGCCTCCCATATGAACAAAAGAATAAGCATATTCTTTCCCACGGGAATCCGTTTCATTCAGATTATCGCCCAAAGCCTCCCCTTCATGGTTAACATGTAAAACCGCACCGGAAGAACAGTCTCTGTAACAAGCTTTTTCTCCATGTACGTGGCCGTACAGATAAAAAGTATTCCGATGTCCTTTAAACATCTCATAAAATAGCGACCGGTTTCCGTTTCTCATGGTTTCCTTCAATTCGCCGTTATTATAATAGTATATTGCAGATAAATGCCCCACAACAAAAACGGGCTTTGTTCCCTCAGGGTCAATTTCATCAAGTTTATCCTTAACCCACAGCATGGTTTCGTCGCTGTAATACCCTTCATGGCTGTTAAATGCCGTATCGGGGTCTATGTTAATGCCAATAAAATCAATCCCGTTTACAACATAATGAAAGGCACCCCAATAGAGCTCACTGGGCTTTTCCTTTGCATGAAGAATCAGCTTTTCATTGTCAGGAAGCTCACCAAAGACAGCGTCCATCAAATCGTAAAAATCCGTAGTATTATAGGGCTCGTTTTCTTCTGTGCCAATATCTCCTAAAATCATATCGTTATTCCCGGTAACATATAACACCTTGCCGCCACCAACACTTTCTGAAACGCATTGATGAAGCTTCTCTTTTAAATCCAGAAAATTCTTCTTGGGCAAAGCACAGGACTGATTCCAATAGGGATAGTTCGATATATTATCCCCGCCGACAATGGCTAAGTCCCCACATCCAAACTCTTCCTTCGCCATTTTCGCCGCCTCAACAAGTGATGTTCTCAACGTGGTGGGATAATCCAGCATGGCTTGCTGATTATGTATATCTGTAAAACAAAACCCTGTCAGAATTTTTTTCATTTTGCTGCAGTCCCTCATTTCATAAAAATCATGCAACATTATACTATTACATTTCTTATGATTAATCAATAGAATTATTTTATAATTTATCAGTATAATTTTAGAAAAACCCTCTCAGGGCTTTAGTCCCTCCATCAAATAAAAAAGAAACAACACAAAAGTGTTGTTCCTTTTTTGTAAGTACGATATAATTTTACTGTCGCATTGATTTTGCCCTTATTTTAAGCGGGTTTCCAGACTTTCGTCCTAATCAATTCCAAAGACAGAATAAATCCTTTTTACAGGATTTATTCTAACA
>SVJT01000004.1 GCA_015068865.1 Oscillospiraceae bacterium
AAAACGGCTACAAAGACAGCTATGTATACGGTCCCTGCCACGGAACCGGTATGATCGAGGTTGAGCCCCCATGGATGGAAACCGACTCCAACTACAAGCTGGAAGAAAATATGACCTTCCAGGTTGACACCTTTATTATGGGTAAAGGCTTCGGTTGCCGTTGGGAAATCGGTGCTGCTATCACAAAAGATGGCTGCAAGAAGATGACCGACTACTTAAAGAAGGGCATCATCGAGCTGGAATTCTAATTGAAAATGTACTTACAATCGTCAGGGCTATGGCAGGCTTTCGCCTGCCTGCCTGACGATTTCTGCAATTTATGTTAATTTTATGTAAGGAGACATACACTATGGAACTGAATATGAGCTTTCCTAAAGAAGTAAAATATGTACAAGAAAACCGTATTCCTGTTGTACTGTGCGGCGGTACAGTTGAATATCATGGTCCTCACTGCTCCTACGGTTGTGATACCTTAGTAGCAGAAGGCTTAATTAAAAAACTGGCTGAAAAGAAGGAAATTATGATTGCGCCCACCATCTACTACAGTCCTTCAAGCTATGCTGTTGCCGATGAAACCAGCGGCACCGTTCATATTGAAGAAGATGTGTTCGAAGCATATCTGTTTCAGATTTTCACTAGTATGCTATACGCTGGTCACCGCAACGTATATGTGGTGATTCACCACCAGTTTGAACAGGAAAATCTGAAACCCATGACTCTTTCCTATATGAAAGCATCACAACGTGCTATCATGAGATATTTAGAAAATACGCAAGGCAAAGGCTGGTGGGGCAGTGAAAACTATGCTTCCTACTATGACAATTTAGACGGCAGCGATGACCCCTTCTCCTGGATTAAGGTTATCCCCACTATGAGCACCGAAGTACAGAACGCCACCGGCTACGACCATGCCGGCAAATATGAGTGCTCTATCCTAATGTCTTTATACCCCGATGCTGTTAAATTAGAGCGTTTAGGCGATATTAAGCATTGGTTTACCGAAAGCGCAGCCGAAGCATCCAAAGAAATTGGCGATGAAATGGTTGCTAAATCTTTAGAATACTTAGAAAAGAAAATTGTTTAATAGGAGACTGTCTCAAAATGTACAGACCGCATGAAGCAAACGGTTGTGCTTCATCCTATGAACAAACTTCACCATCGCAGTATCCGTACACAGCTTTGGTTCAGTTTGTCCATTCTGCATCATTTTGATTTCGGTCTACGGAATACGGGGCTGTTTCAATCACAGCCCCTACTTATTTAAAGGAGGTCATATTATGAAACTCAACTTACAAAAAAGCTTCTTTACCGACACCAAACAGGAACTGGTTACCCACGGTCAGTTTACCGTCACCGCTTTTCGCTATGCCTCCGGTGTGGAAGCGCTGGAAGTTCAGAACGAAAAATGTTCCTTTATTTTTACACCCTTTAAAGGTCAACAAATCTGGCATTTTATCGTAGATGGCAAAGAAATCTCTATGGATACCCCCGTCAAAGAGCCCCAGAACACCATGACATATCTGAAAAACTACGGCGGCTTTTTATATCACTGCGGCGTGATTTCCTTTGGTGCTCCCGATGCTGAGCATCCTCACCACGGCGAAATCCCCAACGAAGAATATAGCAGCGCTTATATCTGCTGTGACGAAGATGAAAATGGAAAATACATCTGCTTAGGCGGCGATTTGTTCCATAACACCGCCTTTGTCAGAAAATATAAATTCTCTCCCGAGCTCAAGCTGTATGAAAACAGCTCTGTGTTTAAAATTACCGTGCGCTTAGAAAATCAGCGCAGCTATCCTATGGAATATATGTACTTGTGCCACATCAACTTCCGCCCCATGGATGGTGCCAAGTTAATTTACAGCGCCAAACGTGATGCTGAGCATATTAAGCTCTACCGTGCTGTTGGCGACAAAGCTTTGGATGATTATATGGATGCTTTGGAAAAAGATTTCTCCTTAATGGATGAAGTGGGTGCTCCCGGCCAGTGCTACGACCCTGAAATCTGCTTCGGTATCAAATATGAAGCAGATGAAACCGGCAGAGCATACACCATGCAGTATACCGATGAGGGTGCCTGCTATGTATCTCACCCCACCGATGTTCTTTCTAACGGTGTCCGCTGGATTTCACGCACAAATAACGAACAGGCAATGGGTATGGTACTCCCTGCTACTGCTGAACACATCGGCTATGAAAACGCCAAAAACAACGATCAGCTGAAGGTGCTGGGTGCAAACGAAACCTTAGAATTCTATATGGAAGCCGGCTTTATCGAAGCAGAAAAAGCCAAAACCGTAAAAGAAAAAATTGAAAAAATGCTGTAATTGTGATACAATAGTGGAAAACAGAACCAAACAGAAAGGAAAATACGATTATGTCTTTGGAAAAAATGAATTTTAAAGCAGAATTTGATACTGATAAAGCCGTTGCTTTATCCCTCGCCATCCGTATGCTGACAAAACCCGTTGTCACCTTCATCCCCGGCAAGGACATTGCAAACGAATCAGCTCTTTCCTCCGCTCTCTTCATTGAAGCAAAAGAGGACTTAGAAGAACAGTTTGCTGTTTTGGAAAATGCACTGAAAGGTGCTGCGCCTGAACTGATTGCTGTAGAAGGCTTAGGTGTGTATGCTATCGGCAACACAAAAGCAGAAGCCGATAACAAAAAAGCAGCTTTAACAAACGGCAAAACAGTTGACGCCCCTGCTCCCTGCGGCCGTGTAGCTGAAAAAATCATCATCGTAACCGGTAGTGCTCAGGGCTTTGGTCTGGGTATTGCCGAAGAACTGATGAAAGACGGTGCAAACGTTGTCATCGCTGACTTAAACGTAGAACTGGCAAAGAAAAATGCCGATGAACTCTCAGCAAAATACGGTGCCGGCAAAGCCTTTGCCGTTTCCGTTAACGTTTCCGATGCCGATTCTGTCAAAGCAATGATTGACCAGACCGTATTAACCTTCGGTGGTCTGGATGCCTTCATCAGCAATGCAGGTATCGTTCGTGCCGGAAGCTTGGATGAAATGACCTTGGAAAACTTTGACTTAGTCACCAAGGTAAACTACAATGCTTATTTCATCTGCGCTAAATATGCTTCTAAGGTGATGAAAATTCAGAACCGTTTCAACCCCGAATATTTTATGGATATTATCCAGATTAACTCAAAATCCGGCTTAACCGGCAGCAACAAAAACTTTGCTTATGCCGGCAGTAAGTTCGGTGGTATTGGTTTAACCCAGAGTTTTGCTTTAGAACTGGTTCCCTTTAACATTAAGGTGAACTCCGTTTGTCCCGGTAACTTCTTGGATGGTCCCCTGTGGTGCGACCCTGAAAAAGGTCTGTTTAAACAGTACTTAGATGCCGGCAAGGTTCCCGGTGCCAAAACCGTTGCTGATGTGAAGAAGTTCTACGAAGCCAAGGTGCCCATGAACCGAGGTTGCCGTCCGGAAGACGTTATGAAAGCTATTTACTACTGCATGGAACAGATGTATGAAACCGGTCAGGCTATTCCTGTTACCGGCGGTCAGAATATGCTGAAATAAGGAGAAACAACCCATGGAAAGATTAAACCATAGCGATGTAACCGTTCGTTTAGCCGCTTTAGAGGAATTAGTGAAAGACCTGCCGAAGCAGGAACCCTCCGGCAATGTGAATAACCACATTCACACCTTTTATTCCTTTTCTCCCTATTCCCCCACCAAAGCGGTTTATATGGCAAAAAAAGCAGGGCTTGACACTGCAGGCATTATGGACCACGATTCTGTGTCCGGCTGCCGTGAATTTATCCGTGCCGGTGAAATTGCCGACCTGCCTACCACAGTTGGTTGCGAATGCCGTGTCAGCTTTGACGGTACCCGTCTTGCCGGCAAGCGGATTAACAACCCCGACCAATGCGGCGTGGCATATGTAACCATTCACTCCATTCCTCACAAGAACATTGAGCGTGTGGCTGCGTTCTTTGCGCCTTATAACGAAAAGCGCAACCAGCGTAACCGGAAGATGGTAGATAAAATCAACACCTTAACCGATGTGACCATCGACTTTGATACTGATGTTCTCCCCCTCTCCAAACACAAAGAGGGCGGCAGTGTCACCGAGCGTCATATTCTCTTTGCTCTGGCGGGTAAACTCCTTGAAGCGCATCCGGATATCGTTGCCTACTTAGAAAGCATCAACATCCCCGTGTCCGACAAGGTGAGAGCAATGCTTACTGACCCTGCAAATGATGTGAAACAGTATGACCTCTTAGGCGTTTTAAAAGGTCATTTTGTGAAAGACTTTTACATTGATGCCACCGATGAATGTCCCCACGTTTCTGAGTATATCAAATTAGCTGACGAGGTGGGCGGCATTTCTGCTTATGCTTATTTGGGCGATGTGGGCGACAGTGTCACCGGTGATAAGAGGGCACAAAAATTTGAAGATGACTACCTGCCCCTTTTGTTTGAAGAAATTTCTTCCTTAGGCTTTAAGGCCGTTACCTATATGCCCACCCGCAACACCATGGATCAGCTGATGCGCGTGAGAGACCTTTGTGCACAATATAACCTGATGGAAATCTGCGGTGAGGATATTAACTCCCCCCGCCAGTCCTTCATTTGCGAAGCACTGAAAAATCCCACCTTTGCTAATTTAGTACAAGCAGCTTGGGACTTAATCAAGCACGAAAGAATGTAACATAGGCTGTAGCAAAAGGCACAGAACGCACAAAGAATACATAACTAAAATTCAAATTGTATGTAGGCATTCACTTTTATTGTAAATGCCTACTTTTGTGTAACGAAAAGACTGTAGAAAAATATTCTTCTACAGTCTTTAAATTTATCTTCCTATATTCATCCTCAATGTTCTTAACGGCAATCCATTTTTTCCATTGTTAATTACATAAATACCTTCCTCTTCCATCACCATCAAAGGCACATCCAAAGCCTGATAAATCATCACCGCCACATCGTGTCTCACCGCCGGCACATTTACCGCAAACTGCATTCCGTTTGTAATGCCCAAAACACCGGCTTGTGCCGTATAGCCGGCCGGATAACCTCCTCTCGCCATCGCCAACTCACTATATCCCAACAATGCCACAATCATTTTCACAATTTCTTCGTTGGTAATTTCATTTTCAGGATTAAACTGTCCGTTTTCATCTCCATTCACAATGCCTGCTTCTTTTAATGCACAAACATAAGGAAACGCCCAATGAACAGCACTCACATCAGCAAACCCATCTGCCTCTGAAAACTCTGTTTGCGGTGTAATATTGCCTGCCACACATATCATTTTTGCTGCTTCTGCCCTTGTAATCGTGCGTTCTAAGTGCAATTTTCCAGTTTCATCACCAACCATAATACCCAAATCATATAACGTTTCCTTTTGTATGTCCTCTAACGCGAAAGTCCCTGCCATAGTCACCCACAGCATACTAAATACTAATAATAAAGCCATTATTTTTTTCATTATCTTCACTCCTTAATAAATTAAATATTGTCCGTCAATTTGCCAGGTTCCCTGTGTTTTTCCCTGAATATTGATGTCATAGGTTTTATTCCGGTCAAAACCTAAAAAGGAATAGGCATTTTGGTTATTGGCAAGCACAAGGTACGAACCAACATTTTCTTTTGTTGCCGAATCAAAGAAAGAAATCTCCACCAAATTATCGCTATTCACTGTAAAGTATACGGATATATTTCCATTTTCATCACAGCTAATTTTTGAATTTTCATAATGTAAATCGTTCTCATAACTATAGTCATTAACAATATAACTCTCGCTTAGCTTCGTAACATGCTGTTCTCCCTCCACAGAACCCTTCCGCTTCAGTAGTTCCTGCATTGTTTCTATATTGGCATTTTCTAAAATTAAATGCTGAAATCCTCCGTAAGGCATCTCAGATTGTTCATTAGACTTGATGGGAGTGATAATTTCTTCTTCCGTAACGGGATGTACTCTCTTTTGTGTTTTTATTACGCTTTGCGGCGGTGTCATCCCCTTTACATTGTTTTCAGCCGGTTTTTTTTCTGTTAATTGGTTCTCATTTGTTTTGCATTGAAAAAACTGCAATACTTCTTTTGCTGCTTCCATATCAATTTGATACTCAAACAGTCCCTCTTCTGTCACAACATTCTGCCCGGGTATCTCCTTAAAGGTCATATGATTTATATCAATTTTTCGCAGGTTTTCTATATCAGATACTAAATCATCCAGCTGATAATTCGTCGCAATTCCATCCGTCAGAAATTCATATAGCTGTTCCGCATTTTTTAGCTTATTTTCTGCAATAACTTGTGCAAAAAATTCTTTCATAACAGAAAACCACATATTTCTTCGGCCTGACTCACCGTTACTTCCGCCCCGATACCGTAACAGATTCATGACCTGCTTACCGTTTAACCGTTGCTTTCCTTTTAATAATTCAATATGTAAGTCCTTATATGGGTCATCATAAACCATATCATAGGGAATATCAAACTCCAGTCCGCCAACGCTGTCAATCAGCATTTCTACTGCCTGCATCTTGACTTTTGCGTAGTAATGAACGGGTATTCCAAGACTGCGTACTGCATCTACAGCCAAACTGTCACCATTTTCTTTTACTAAAAGTTCCGACATTCTGCCACTATGTTCTTGGCTTACAAAGTTCACATTTCTGGGAATGGAGAGTACGTTTACTTTCTCGTCGTCAGAACGAACGACCAAAATAGCATCGGCACGACCGTTTTCATCAACACCAAGCAGCAAAATATTAAATTCTTCTCCCTGCCTTGCATCCGCCCCTACTGAAATACTATTTTCTGTTGAAACACGAACTTTTCCGTTAAGCATACCGCTGATAAAAAAGGCGCTGATTACAAAAACAATTCCTAATCCAATAGCACAAAACAGCTTTTTTCTACTAAAATTCGCTTTGTTCTTCATATTTTGAAAACGCCTTGCCAAAGTCTTTTTATCCCCTGACATTCCTGTTGTAAAAGAAATTTCTCTTGTCTTTTCGGCAGTTAATAAGGCTAAAATTGTCTCCATATACCCCTTTGTTTCAGCTCGACTCATATTTTTTACTACCGCCATATCGCAAGAGCTTTCACAATCCAAATGAACCTTTTTTGCTACAACATAAACAATGGGATTGAACCAATGAACACATTTAACAAAACTCAAAAACCATTTATACAAAATGTCTTGCCGTTTAAGATGGGTACATTCATGAGCTAAAACATAGTGCAGCTGTTCTTCCGTCAACTTTTTTTCCGGAAGTAAAATCACCGGCTTATAAATACCAACCATTAACGGCGACGTAATGAAATTGCACAAACGCACCGCAACATTTCGCTTTGTATATTCTCCCATAGCAGGACAATCCACCAATTTAGAATGTAACTGAATCCGTATCTTAAAAACCATATAGCCAATCACTTTAAAAAACAGTAATATTACGATTCCTATGAACCATATATAAGCAAATAGTTTATAATCAACTGCAGGCATCATATATTCTTCTTTGGGTGCAGCCGGAGCCTCCGTTACTTCCTGAATCGTTTTCTCTCCTTCAGGAACCGGCAGTGTGTTTTGAATTCCTTCCGTTTCCGACACCGTCACTCTTTCTGTTACAGGAATCGTCTTTTCTATATTTGCAGCCGGCAGTTCAAAGGCAATCGGCAAAACCATAACCGCTAACACTGCCAGCCACATATAATAATGCCATCCCGGAGAAAAAATTTTTTTCGTAATGGGTCGCAACAGTAATAAAATAACTGCCAGTACTGTCCCAACACAAGATGTTACAAGAAAGCTTTTAAAAATTTCAGCCATACACTATTCCTCCATTTCGTCAAGCATGGCTCTGAGTTCCTGTATATCTTTATCTGTAAATGTCTGTTCTTCAAAAAAAGCTGCTGTAAATTCCCGAACCGAACCATTATATAAGCTTTGAATCAAATTCTTTGTTTGCGATTGACGATATTCTTTTTCCGTAATCATCGATGTGTAATAATATAATTTTCCTTGTTTTTCCGCCTTCAGTGCTCCTTTTTCCACCAACCTGGTAAGAAACGTGGCAATGGTCGTTTTCTTCCATCCCTTCGACTCCACTGCTCTGCCTATTTCTAAGGATGTTATCGGCTCCTTTGCCTTCCATATCACCTTCATAATTTCCAGTTCTGCCTCACCAATACTAATATGCTTCATTTTCTAACCCTCCAATTCATTCTACACGTGTAGTTTATTATATTCTACCATTGTAGAATATAAATGTCAACCTATTTTTTAAATTTTACACAAAAAAAATCGGTTGGACACTATCCAACCGATTTTTAACTGTATCTTATAATGCTTTTAACTGTGTCTTCAGATTGCCAATGGCTGTTGCCTCGATGGGACCGGTTCGTACAGGCTTACCTGTATATTCCTCTGTCAGTTGATTCAAGTATTTATCCTGACAGCCACCACCCACAATGTTAATACCGTCTACTGCTTCGCCGGTAACCTTTTCAATTTCCTCCACCACTCTCTTGTAAGAAGCCGCCAGAGAATGATATACACTGGCAAGTACATCCGCAATGGGTAAATCCTTTTCACCTAAGCAATCCCGCACTGCTTCAATCATATTCTCCGGTGCCACAAGGCGCTCATCATTAGGGTCAAATGTCTTTTTATAGCTGCTGTCCATAGCCATAAACATCATTTCATCGTATGTATATTTCTTATCCAAATTCTTTCTGATGTTCTGGAACAGCCACATACCCATAATATTTTTCAGAAAACGATAGGTATTATTCACGCCACCCTCGTTCGCAAAGTTAGCTTCCATTGCCTCTTTTGTCAGCACAGGATACTTATTTTCCGCACCAACCAAACTCCATGTGCCGGAAGAAATAAACACACCATGGTTAGAGAAGGTGCAGGCAGCCACAGCAGAAGCCGTATCGTGAGCCGGTGCAAACACCACTTTAGCATCAAAGCCTACATAGTCCTTAATTTCATCCTTTAAGTTACCCACAACGCTACCCGGAGGGCAAATAGGAGCGAAAATTTCAGGATTTATGCCCAGACTTTTAATAATCTCTGCATCCCAGTCTCTTGTTTCAGCATTGACCAAAGAAGAAGTGGACGCAATGGTATATTCATTCTTAATCACGCCGGTTAAACGATAGGAAAGATATGCCGGCATCATCAGAAGATATGCCGCCTTCTCTATCTTGCCGGACTGTACATCACAGTAAAGCTGATAAATGGTATTGTAATTTGCTCTTTGAATGCCGGTTTTGGCATATAAATCTTCGCGACTGATGATGGCATCCACCTTTTCAGGCACACCCACAGTTCTGTCATCGCGGTAAGCAACCGCCGGCAGAATTTCTTTTTTATTTTCATCTAAGAGCACATAGTCAACACCCCAGGTGTCAATGGCAATACTTTTGGGGATAATGCCTACATCATTACACTTTTTAATGCCTTCAACAATGGAACTCATCAAAGCTTCCACATTCCAGGCAAAGGTGCCGTCAACTGTTTCAAAACCGTTTTCAAAGCGGTAAATTTCCTGTGTTTTAATTTCACCATTTTCCATACAGCCCAAAATATGACGACCGCTGGATGCGCCAATATCTATGGCTAAACAATAATCCATGTAAATTCCTCCCAAGCTTTTTTCATTGCTTTAATTGTACCGCATTTTCCCGTTTTTGTCAATGCGTTACACGAAACACAATCGCTTTTTACTTGAATTAAAAGCTAAAATATGTTAAAATATTATTATTCTCAAGAAATGGAGTTTTCAACGTGAAGCATACCTTCTCTTTCAGACTAACTGCAGAAGATTTTGATGTTCAGGGCAATCTGATCCCCCGTCAGGTATTGAACATATTCCAAAAAGCTGCTGACAGTCATGCTATTCTCTTAGGAGTCGATCACGATGTTGTCGTGACTCACCATCTTCTCTGGGTGGTTACCCAAACCCGCTATCAGGTAATTTCTCTGCCCAAACCGGACGAAACCCTCACCATCACCACCTGGCCCACGCCCCCCAACCGTTTAGGCAGCAAGCGTGAATATTTGATACAAAACGAGAACAATGAAATCTTAATCAAGGGTTCCTCTAATTGGGTGCTGATGGATATGGAAAGCCGCCGTCTTGCATCCTTTGCAGATATTTTCCCTGAAAACAGCTTCGTGGATGAATCTGTTTTCTCCGAAAAGGCACCAAGACTCCGCAACTTTGAAACCGACAACCAGCCTTATACTCTCTGTCCCGATGAATCCACTATAGATGTGAACGGTCATGTGAACAACACGTTTTATGCTGATTTTGCCCTATCTGCTCTCGGAGATTTTAATGGCATCATTAGCACCCTTCAAATTGATTATCTCCATGAAGTACTCTGTCATGAACCATTAACTCTTTATCATAAAATCGAAGAAAAAACAGCTTTTATTAAGGGCTTATCCGCCGATAATACACTAATGTTCACCTGTACGGTAAACGTAAAATAAAGAAACTGCAGCAGGACAAAGTTCTGCTGCAGTTTCTTTATTTTTTCATATTTTGTTGATGCTCTTCATAGGTTTTTGCAAAACGATGTACACCGGTAGAATCCAGCACAAAGAACAAATACTCTGTCTCCGCCGGGTATAATGCTGCTTCTATTGCCGCCTTCCCCGGTGACGCAATCGGTCCCACCGGCAGCCCGGGATTCCGATAAGTATTATAGGGCGAATCAATTTTCGTATCTGCAACCGAGAGCACCGCTTTTCTTTCTTTTAAAATATACTGTACTGTCGCACAGGATTCAAGATAAGGATATTGTTTATTCTTTAACCGGTTATGGAACACACTGGCCACCTTGTCCCGATCTTCATCCCCCATAGCTTCCCGTTCAATAACCGAAGCCAGAATAATAATTTCATCGTCGGTCATCGAAAGTGCTTTCGCTCGCTTTCTATATTCTTCCATATAGATTTGGTCAAATCTTGAAAGCATTGTATTGATAATATTTTCTTCCGTATCTCCCTTTTTAAACATATAGGTATCCGGGAATAAATATCCCTCCAACCGATTTTCCCGTTTGGGTAAATCTTTTAAAAACCAATAATCAAATTCAGTTTTTTCTGCCACTTTAAAAAAGCGTTCTCTATCTATTAAACCTTGTTCTTCCAAACGGTCTGCAATTTGTCTGAGTTCAAATCCTTCAGGAATTGTTACGCGAACCAACACATTCTCCGGATTCATTAACCCCTTAAACACCGTTTCATAACCTGCTTTTTGGCTGAAGACAAAGCTTCCTTGTTGAAATTGTCCGTCATAGCCATTCTTTTTTGACGCCAAGCGAAACCAAAACGGATATTTTATGACTCCGTTTTCCTTTAAAACTTCTGCAATTTCTGCTGTTCCGCTGCCTTCTTCGATTGTGACTGTCACCAGTTTATCACCGGGATTTCCCTTGTAATCGCTAATCACCGATGAAATATACCAACCAAACACAATTAAAAGCAGCACGAGAATCATCATCAGCACTTTAAAACCTATGCTTTTTTTTCTTTTCATCGGTAACCCCCGCTTTCCATTTTATAATTTCAGATTTGGAACAGCATTCAATGTACTGTCTGCAAAAATGCCCTGCTTGAATAAGTAATATCCTGCGCAACCAATCATCGCCGCATTGTCTGTGCATAGAATCAAAGGCGGATAATATAACGTTAACTTATTCTTCCGGGCTGCATCATCAAAGGCTTTTCTCAAAGCGCCGTTAGCGCTGACACCGCCGGCAAGTGTAACAACTTTGCAGTTTTTCTCACGAGCCGCCGCCATGGTGTGTTCAACCAGCGCCTCTCCTACTGCACGCTGGAAGGATGCCGCCAAATCAGCCTTGCAAATCTCCTCACCCTTCTGCTCCTGCTTGTGTACATAGTTAATCACAGCCGTTTTCACACCGCTGAAGCTAAAATCATAGCATCCGTCACCAAAGCAGACCCTTGGAAATTGAATCGCTTCGCTATTTCCTTCCTGAGCCAGTTTCTCCAATTTGGGTCCGCCGGGGTAGCCCAAGCCAAGCACTCGGGCAATTTTATCAAAAGCCTCTCCCGCCGCATCGTCACGGGTACGACCTAAAATTTCAAATTCTGTATAATCCTTCACATACACAATGTGACTGTGTCCACCGGAAGCCACCAGACATACAAAGGGCGGCTCCAGTTCAGGATGGGCAATATAGTTTGCCGCAATGTGCCCATGAATGTGGTTCACACCCACAAGGGGCAAATTTCGAGCTGATGCAATGGCTTTTGCCGCCGAAACACCGGTGAGCAAGGCACCCACTAAGCCCGGACCGTAAGTCACCGCCACAGCCGATATATCTTCAAAGCCACAACTGGCTTCTTTTAAGGCTCTGCCAATCACATCCGGCAAATTCAAAACATGGTTACGGGAAGCAATTTCCGGCACCACACCCCCATACCGCTCGTGTATAGGAATCTGTGATGAAATGATGTTAGAAAGCACGTCTCTGCCATCTTTTAAAACAGCCGCTGCCGTTTCATCGCAGGAAGATTCGATTGCTAAAATTAATTCACTCAAGTTATTTCTCTCCTTTGTGCCCTACTGCTGTTCTGACAGAAATAATGTCATCAGCAAGGCATCCTCTTTGCCTTCATAGTATCCTTTGCGGCATCCGACTAAGCAAAACCCCATTGTTTCATACAAAGAAATGGCTGCCTCATTATGCTTTCGCACTTCTAAGGTCAAAGAGATTAACTGCTTTTCTTTTGCTATTGCAATCAAGGCTTCTATCAACTGTTTGGCAAGACCTTTGCGACGATAATCGGGATGCACCGCCACATTGGTGATCTGTCCTTCATCTGCCACACACCACATACCCATATAAGCAACCAGCTTATCCTCTGAAAAAATCCCTCGGTATACAGTCAAAGGGCTTTCCAAATCCCCTCGAAACATAGCTTCCGTCCAGGGATGCGTGAAGCAAATCTTTTCTAACGCAGCCAAAGAAGGAACCATTTCTTTCGTTAATTCTTTTATTATGTATCCCATACTTATACCTTTAAATCCGTTCTGTTTTTACTGCCACACCATCAGAGAGCACCTGACCGCCTGCCGCTTTTAATAAGCGATTTTTGAGTGCCGGCACAATGCCGCCACAGTCCGTGGGCAGTTCTGCTAAAATCACATTAGCTCCCAGCTCATCCATCCTCCGTAGCATATCAAACAGATTTCTGGCATAGTCCTCAGCATTTCGTCCGCAATCTAACAGAATATCTGCCTCATAGTGACCGCCACAGCTAAGCACACCGGATTTTTTCCCTTCCTGCCGATACACAGCAAGATATTTTTCAATTAACTCTCTGTCACTTGCATCAACCAAAAACAGCTCCGCTTTGGGGGCATAGTGCCGATATTTCATACCGGGGCTTTTGGGCACCTGCCGGCTATCCTTTAAAGCCGGTTCATAACGCACCTCACCCAAAACAGCCTGCAACGCTTCTATACCAACGCCGCCGGGGCGCAAAATCTGCGGCACCTCTCCGGTTAAATCTAACACCGTAGATTCAAGACCTACCCGACAGGCTCCGCCATCTATAATATAGTCCACCTTGCCGGATAAATCCGCTATCACATGCTCTGCCTTGGTGGTACTGGGACTACCGGACAAATTGGCGCTGGGGGCTGCTACAGGCACTCCGCTTTTTTCAATCAGCGAAAGGGCTACGGGATGAGACGGCATTCGCACCGCCACTGTATCAAGTCCGGCTGTTACCGTTTTAGAAATCAAGTTCGATTTTTCAAAAATAATGGTGAGAGGTCCCGGCCAAAAGGCTTCCATTAAGCGCTCTGCCTGCTCCGGAATAGACCGAACCACTTTTTGAAGCATCTCTCTGTCGCTAATGTGCACAATCAGAGGATTATCCTGGGGTCTGCCTTTGGCAACAAAAATATTGGCAACCGCTGTTTCATTCAAAGCATTGGCACCCAAACCGTAAACAGTTTCTGTGGGGAATGCCACCAAACCGCCTGCAGCCAGTTTTTCTGCTGCTTCTTTGAGCACCTTGCTGTCTTCTTTCACTGTAATTACCTTTGTCATAATCTTCCCTCAAATACAACATATGGGGCTGTACGAAATAAACCCTTTCGCCAGCCCCTTTTTTTTGTTATAAGCTCAAGATTTTTGCCATGTTCATAATGTCCTGCGGCATAGTTTTTTTCATGTCAAGACCTTCCAGAATATCATAATCCACAATCACATCATTTTTAATTGCCACGGTGCGGTTGCCAATACCCTCGCTCAAAAGTTTAACCGCATGAATACCCATTCGGCTGGCAAGCATACGATCGTTAACTGTGGGGCTGCCGCCGCGCTGAATATGTCCTAAAATCGTGGCACGGGTTTCAATGCCTGTTGCCTGTTCAATATGCTCGGCTAATTCTACAGAGCCACCAACACCCTCTGCCACAACAATTAAGTTATTCTCTTTGCCACGCTTTTTGCCGTCTACAATCGGTTTAATAATATCCTTTTCAAAATCGTATGGATTCTCCGGAATAATGGCAGCTTCAGCACCGCAGGCAATGGCAACATAAGCCGCAATATATCCTGCATCTCTGCCCATCACTTCAATCACAGAGCAGCGCTCGTGGGATTGTGCCGTATCGCGAATTTTGTCAATGGCATCTTTAACGGTATTGAGCGCCGTATCAAAGCCGATGGTAAGTTCCGTACAACCGATGTCATTATCAATAGTAGCAGGGATGCCGATGGTAGGCATACCGGCTAAAGACAAATCACGGGCACCACGGAAAGAACCGTCACCACCAATGACCACAATACCTTCAATACCGGCTTTTTGTGCCATTGCCACACCCTTTAAAACACCTGCCTGCGTGCAAAACTCAGGGCAGCGAGAGGATTGCAAAATGGTACCGCCTCGATGGAGAATATCAGACACACTACGAGCCGTCATCGTTTCAAACTGGCCGGTAATCAAACCGGTATATCCTTTGCGGATTCCGCAAACTTCCATATTGTTGGAAAGAGCCATACGCACAACGGAACGAATAGCCGCATTCATACCGGGCGCATCGCCACCGCTTGTTAAAACACCAATTTTCTTCATGGCACTCACCCTTTCTTTTTTACAGTACTTTATCAATAATCACACTGTGAGCCTCAGAAAGCTCTGCTTCCGGCACTAAAACCTCATAGCAACCAAACTGATCATTACCGCTTTGATTCACACTGCGAATTTTAACCGGTAAGCCGGCTTCCTGTAAAAGCGTTCTGATTTTCTCAGCTGATTCTTTACTTTGTGTCACATAAACAACCATCCACATAGAATATCGACCGCCTTTTTCTGTTAAAATTAATTAGTCATTCTTTTTTGTCTTTATTTCTTCTAAGAGCATTTCACAGAATGCTTCCTTGGTCATAGCGCCCATATCGGTCGCGCGGCGTGCACGAACGGAAACAGTTCCTTCTTCGCACTCTTTACCGCCGACAACCAGCATATAAGGTACTTTATCCATCTGCGCTTCACGGATTTTGTAACCGATTTTTTCATTACGGCTATCCACTTCCACGCGAACACCCTGTTCCATTAGCATATCGCGGACTGCATACGCATAATCGTGATGCGCATCGGCGATGGGCAGAATTTTAACCTGAGTGGGTGCCAGCCATGTAGGCAGCGCACCGGCATATTTCTCTAACAAAAGTGCCAGGGTACGTTCATAGCAACCAATGGAGGTTCTGTGGATAACGTAAGGATATTTCTTTGTGCCGTCAGAATCTACATATTCCATACCAAAACGTTCAGCCAGCTGGAAGTCAATCTGCACGGTAACCAAAGTATCTTCTTTACCGTGAACATTCTTAATCTGAATATCCAGTTTCGGACCGTAGAAGGCAGCTTCGCCTTCTTCTTCGGTGTAGTCAATCTTTAAGTCATTCAAAATTTCACGCATACGGTTCTGAACGGTTTCCCATTCTTCTTCAGAGCCGATGTATTTTTCCTTATTGTTGGGGTCCCACTTAGAGAAACGGTAAGAAACATCATCGCCCAAGCCTAAGGTTGTGAGCATATATTTTGCCAGTTCAACACACTGTGCAAATTCGCCCTCTAACTGATCCGGTGTACAAGCTAAATGACCTTCGGAAATGGTGAACTGACGAACACGAATTAAGCCGTGCATTTCGCCGGAAGCCTCATTACGGAACAGAGTGGAAGTTTCTGCATAACGAAGGGGCAGGTCTCTGTAAGAGCGCATTTCGGTCAGATATGCCTGGAACTGGAAGGGGCAAGTCATGGGACGCAGAGCAAATACTTCACCCTCAGCATCCGGATCGCCCATAATAAACATACCATCTCTATAATGATCCCAATGTCCGGAGATTTTATACAAATCACGTTTTGCCATAAAGGGTGTTTTGGTCAGCAAATAGCCTCTCTTTTGTTCTTCATCTTCAACAAAGCGCTGCATCAGCTGAATCACACGGGCACCCTTGGGAAGCAGAATGGGCAAACCCTGACCAATCAGTTCGGAAGTGGTAAAGTAACCCAGCTCACGACCAATTTTATTATGGTCACGTTTCTTTGCTTCTTCAATGGCTTCTAAATGAGCTTCCAATTCGCTCTTCTTCGGGAATGCTGTACCGTAAATACGCTGCAGCATTTTGTTCTTTTCATCACCGCGCCAATAAGCACCGGCAACCTGTGTCAGCTTAAACGCCTTCACCTTACCGGTTGAGGGTAAATGGGGACCGGCACATAAATCAGTGAAATCACCTTGTTTATAGAAGGAAATTTCTTCCCCTTCCGGCAGGTCTTCAACCAATTCCTTTTTATAGGGTTCCCCTTTTTCTTCAAAATATTGAACGGCTTCTTCACGGCTCATGGTAAACCGTTCCAGCGCCACGTCTTCTTTTACAATTTTCTGCATTTCAGCTTCTATTTTTTCTAAAATTTCAGCTGTGAAAGAAACGTCACAGTCAAAATCATAGTAAAAACCGTTTTCAATGGCCGGACCAATGGCTAATTTTGCCTGGGGATACAGCCGTTTAACCGCCTGTGCCAGAATATGAGATGCTGTGTGGCGGAAGGTATCCTTACCCTTCTGGTCGTCAAAGGTCAGAAAGCTGACGGAAGCGTCAGCGTCAATAGTTCGGGTGAGCTCGGTAACTGTACCATTCACCTCCGCTGCCAGTGCTGCACGCTGCAGACCACCACTAATGTCGCCGGCCAGTTCAAACAGAGTTTTTGCATTTTCTACTGTTAACTGACTTCCATCCTTTAACGTAACTTTAAACATTTGCTGTTTCCTCCTGTTCAATTTCCGTTGTTACATCCACCGTAAGCCCGTGTTCATAGTCAAAGGCAATCACACGGTTTCCAATGGGCACAAAACGGATTTTCTTATATAATACAACCGGTTTCACACCGGCATAGTATTCAAAATAATGTGTCACACGTTCAGGTTTTTTCAAAAACTCAAACGCCTTGCTTTTTAATGTTTCATCAGCCTGCATAAACGATAACGCATCCCGATGAACGCAGCAATAATCATAAATTAATCTGTTTTTAATTTCTGCATCGCCAAATTTTTGCTCTGCAAACAAAAATAACAGTTCATACATTGCCTTTTGGCTCTTTGGCTCTTTTTCCAAAAGAACAAAATCACCGATTTCTTTAAAAAAGTCAAATTCTCGACCGGCATAATATGTCGAAAGCAAATAGTCCAGGGTTTGACTAAATGCACCGCTGTTGTAATACCGCTCCAGCATTTCCTCCACGTCATGGAGCATTAACAGCTCACCATAGGTCATAGCATCGCTGTGAATGACTTCATAGGGAGCAAAATTCCAAAAGGCACTCCCCGGTGCTTCCAATGTTGACCCTTTTAATTTTTTCAAAAATCCCAACTGTAGGTTATGGGGCTTTAAAGCCATCAGTTGATTAAAAGAACTGATAAACTGTTCTAAGGTTTCGCCCGGCAAGCCGGCAATTAAGTCCAGATGCAGGTGCATATTGTTATTTTTTGCAAGCTGACGCACAACGTTACAAAGCCTTTCAAAATCCGGCTTCCGGTTAATTTTCTTCAATGTTTCAGGATGCACACTCTGTACACCAATTTCCAACTGAAACATTCCTTTGGGAGCCTTTTGCAGGCTCTCAATCAATACCTCTGTCATAGTCTCTGCGCGGATTTCAAAATGATAGGTCGTCCCGCTATTTTTTTCCTTAATAGCTTCAACAATAGCAAGAGCACGCTTTGGGTCTGCATTAAAGGTTCTGTCCACCAATTTTACCAGCGGCACCTTATGTTCTGCAAAAAAGTCAATAGCGTTCTGCACCTTAGCAAGAGACATAAACCTGAGGCTACCTGCTCCGCCGGATAAACAAAAGGCACAGCGATAGGGACAACCTCTTGAGGTTTCAAAATACAGAATTCTGTTTTTTAGTTTCTGTACATCCTCTTTGGTGTAAGGGAAAGGCAAAGCATCCATATCAGCTTCCAATGCCGACACAGAGCTTTGACAAATTGCTCCATTTTCGCGGTACCAAAGGCCCGGCACACCATCAAATTCCAAGGAATCCAGACTGTCGGCAAACAAGCCTATGGCCGGTTCACCCTCACCGCAGAAAATAAAATCCACCACCGGATTCTCTTCAAGATATTCTTTGGCATTAAAGCTGACTTCCGGTCCGCCTAATCCTATCCGTATATGACAATCTGCCTGTTTTAAGATGTTGCATACTTTCAGTATATGCTCTACATTCCAGATGTAGCAGGAAAATAAAAACACCTGCTCTCCGGTTTTGTATAGTTTTGCCGCAATCTGCTCCGGTCGGTCCTGCACGGTAAACTCGCAAAAAGAACACCGTTCTTCCAATAATGAAAGATACCGTATGGCAAGATTACTGTGAATAAATTTCGCATTAACCCCCACCAAAAGCACTTGCGCCAACTCCTTGTCATTTGTAAGAAAATGCGGCGGATGGGAAACCCCGGCCGCCGCATCATCATTTTTTACCAGAGATTCAGTTCGTTCATCGCATCTTTACGGGAAAGATTGATGCGGCCCTGTCTGTCAATTTCGATAACTTTAACCATAATTTCGTCACCGATATTCACTTCATCTTCAACCTTTTCAACACGCTTGTTGGCAAGCTTTGAGATGTGTACCATACCATCTTTGCCGGGCAGGAATTCAACAAACGCACCAAAGGGCAGAATGTTGACAACTTTACCCTTGTAGATGGAACCGATTTCGATGTTACCGGTTAAGCCCTTGATGATTTCCATAGCCTTGTTGGCCATTTCTTCATCAGCTGTAGCAATATACACCTTACCGTCATCTTCAATATCAATTTTAACGCCGGTTTCAGCAATAATCTTCTGAATGGTCTTACCTCCGGAGCCGATGACGTCACGAATCTTATCTGTATCAATGGTCATTGTGAAGATCTTGGGAGCATACTGAGAAAGGGATGCTCTAGGGGCTTCAATAGCCTTTAAGAGAACTTCATCAATAATCTTGAAGCGGGCATCTTTGGTCTGAGCCAGAGCCTGCTTGATGATGGCGGGTGTTAAACCGTCAATCTTAATATCCATCTGAATAGCTGTGATACCTTCTTTGGTACCGGCTACCTTAAAGTCCATATCGCCGTAAAAGTCTTCAAGGCCCTGAATGTCAACCATGGTAATAAAGCGTTCGCCTTCGGTAACAAGACCTACAGAAATGCCGGCAACAGGCGCTTTAATGGGCACGCCTGCATCCATCAATGCCAGAGTGCTGGCACAAACACTACCCTGAGAGGTACTGCCGTTAGAACTTAACACTTCAGAAACCAGACGGATTGCATAGGGGAATTCATCCTCTGAAGGAATAACGGGCTCTAATGCTCGTTCAGCCAATGCACCGTGACCGATTTCACGACGTCCCGGTCCTCTGGAAGGACGGGTTTCACCAACGGAATATGAGGGGAAGTTATAATGATGCATATAGCGTTTCTGATCGTCTAAATCAATGCCGTCAAGGGCCTGAGCATCACCCATAGCACCTAAGGTAGCAACGGTGAGCACCTGGGTCTGACCACGCTTGAACATACCGGAACCGTGGGTTCTGGGCAGAAGGGCAACATCAGCAGAAAGAGGACGAATATCTAAAATACCACGACCGTCAACACGCTTGCCTTCGTCTAAAATCCAACGACGAACGATGGTCTTCTGCAGTTTTTCCATTGCTTCATAAATAGCTGTGCCGTGTTCTTCTTCAGTGTATTTATCAGCATAATGAGCATAGAGTTCATCGTAAATAACCTTCAGGTTCTTTTCACGAACAGTCTTGTCATCAGTGTCTAAAGCAATCTTCAGCTTGTCCTCAGCAAAGGCTTTCACATCCTCATACATTTCAGGATCAACCACGTGAGGCTCATAAGCGAACTTTTCTTTACCGATTTCAGCCTGAATACCGGAAATGAAATCACAAATCTTCTTGATTTCTTCATGAGCCAGCTGAATACCGTCAAATACAACATCTTCAGATACTTCTTTAGCGCCGGCTTCAATCATAACAACCTTTTCTTTCGTGCCGGCAACGGTTAAGTGCATTAAGCTCTTTTCACGCTGTGCCGCGGTGGGGTTAATGACAAACTCACCGTCAACATAGCCAACAATAACGCCGCCGATGGGACCGTTAAAGGGAATGTCAGAAATGCTGATGGCACAGGATGTACCAATCATAGCAGCAATTTCAGGAGAATTGTCCTGTTCAACAGACATAACGGTGTTTACAACAGAAACATCGTTTCGCAGATCCTTCGGGAACAAAGGACGAATGGGACGGTCAATTACACGGGAAGTTAAAATTGCCTTCTCAGTAGGACGACCTTCACGTTTGATAAAACCGCCGGGGATTTTACCAACGGAATAGAGTTTTTCTTCATAGTCAACACTCAAGGGGAAGAAATCAATTCCTTCTCTGGGCTTGGCAGAAGCCGTTGCTGTTGACAAAATAGCTGTATCACCATAGCGAACCATAACGGCACCACCGGCAAGTTCAGCATATCTGCCTGTTTCGATAACCAACGGACGACCCGCCAGTTCCATTTCATAGGTTTTAAACATAGCTAACCTCCAAAAATTTATTTTTTGGTAAGCTAAAAGCAAGAGATAAGAAATAAACCGTCAAAAAACAGCTCGGCAGCTTATTTCTTACATCTTACCTTTTAGCTTACCTATACTTGGCAGCTCGCAGCTGCACAAATATACCTTTTTATATTATACCACATATTTTCCATAAAATAAATAGGAAACAAAAAAGAAATTCTATATAATAATTACTAAAGTTTTGCTTTATCTTTGTGCATTTTTACCATTCTCCTCCATTGTCCTCAAAAAATTACTTTTTTCAGATTTTTTTATATTTTTCGTCAATATTCTGCCACTTTTTCCATAAAACAAGTTTTGGATTGTTTCTTTATCTTTTTTTGACACTTTTCGTGTCTATTGTTTCCAAAAATGTTAATTTTTATGACTATATCTGCTCCTTTTTGAAACAATTTTATCAACTTCCATAATTATACAATTATTGGCAAAAATTAGCTTGCTTTTTGTGTTTTGATGATGTTATAATATCAGCAACGAAGCTAAATTGTAAAAAAATGGAATTTACTACACAAGGAGGATCCTCACATGGAAAAAATCGCCGTTGTTATCATTGACGATAACAAAACCTTATGTCAATCCCTTCAAAAAGATATTAACGCAACCGAAGATTTAGAAGTTGTCGGTGTTGCATACGATGGTATAGACGGTTTAGACCTCATCAACGAAAAGTTACCCGATGTGGTCGTCTTGGATATGGTTATGCCCCGTATGGACGGTTTGGAGCTTTTAGAGCAGTTGCAGAGCAATCCGCCGGATAAAAAACCTGTCTGCATTATGATTTCTGCCGTTTATCACGATAACATCACTTGCAAAGCTCTTCAACTGGGCGCTCAGTATTACATCGTTAAGCCCATACAAAGCTCCGATGTTATATGCAAGCGTATTCGTCAGGTTATGCAGCATCCGGCACCTTCTCCCGTAAGCAGTGCAGAGCTTTTTGCTACGACAGAGGTTTTCTCTTTAACTAATCCGTCTTCTTCCGTAAAGAATTCTTCTCTGCGCCCGGATCATTTAGAGTCTATTATTACCGATGTCATTCATGAAATCGGTGTGCCGGCTCACATCAAAGGATACAACTATCTGCGCGAAGCTATTACGCTTTGTATTCAGGATAAAGAATTTATCAATTCCATCACCAAATTATTATACCCCACTGTGGCGCGCAACTACCAGACCACTTCCTCCCGGGTAGAGCGCGCCATACGCCACGCCATTGAGGTTGCCTGGAATCGCGGTCGCGAAGAAATTTTAAACAGCATTTTCGGTTATACCATTGATACGAACAAAGGCAAACCCACCAACGGCGAATTTATTGCTATGATTTCAGACTCCATCCGATTAAAAATGAAAAACGCTGTCAATTCCTGAATATATAACGGCAGTTAAACCACTACCGCTATATAAATAAAGGTGCTGTTTTTAGCCCCCCAAAAACAGCACCTTTTCTTTTTTATTTATTCGATTCAATCATATCCTGGGCTTTGTCTTCTTCAAACAAACTGTCATCATTAGAGATCCAACGAGCAACAGGAATGATACGGTATTCATCCTTAGTATCCCGCACAATCACTTCTTTAATGCCGGCATTAATGATCAACCGTTTGCACATACTGCAGCTGTTGGTTCCTTCCATCAGCTCACCGGTTTTTGCGTTCCGGCAGGCAAGGTATAAAGTCGAACCAATCATATCCCGACGGGATGCACTGATAATACAGTTCGCTTCCGCGTGAACAGACCGGCAAAGCTCATACCGTTCTCCCGATGGAATCTGTAATTTTTCCCGGAGACAATGCCCCATATCGATACAATTCTTTCTTGATCTGGGTGCCCCTGTATATCCGGTGGAAATAATCTCATCATTCTTGACCAAAATAGCACCATAGTTTCTGCGCAGACACGTGCCGCGCTCTGATACTGTTTGTGCAATATCCAAATAATAATTGATTTTATCCCGTCTTTCAACCATACGATTGCCCCCACTCTCCGCTTGTGCGGTTTTTATTTTTCCAGTGCGTGAATCTTATCAATGCGGTTTTGATGACGACCGCCTTCAAAAGACGCGTTCATAAACGCATCCAAAATATTTTTAGCAAGGTCGGGACCCAGCACACGACCACCCATAGCAATCACATTGGCATTGTTATGCTGCTTTGCTTTTTCAGCAGAATACTCATTATTCACCAAAGCACAGCGAATTCCGTCGATTTTATTAGCGGCAATGGAAATACCAATACCGGTACCACACAGCAAAATACCAAATTCAAACTGACCGCTTTTTACCTTTTCGCATACTTTTTCGGCAATGTCAGGATAGTCTACACTACTGCCGTCAAAGGTGCCGCAATCTTCCACTTCAATTCCTTTAGCTGCCAAATGTTCTTTTAACACTGCTTTCAGTTCGAAAGCACCATGGTCACTACCAATTACAATCATTCTGATAACTCCTTATATTATTTATTTTTTTGTTTTTCTGCATATTCCCGTTCTGCCTGAGAAACCCGCAGATAGGCAGGTTCCATTTTTTCTAAAGGCATCGTTTCTCCGGTCACCGCCAAGCGGTATCCCAATTCTGCGGTCGCACCGCCGTTTATAATATGTACTTTTCCATCCGGCACTACTGCCTTTGGAAGTTTTTCTGCAAATACATCACGGTATTTTAACGCACCGTCACCCAATAGCATACATTCTTTATCCTGTAAAAAGCTTAATACTTCTTCTAAGGTCATCACGCAAGGCGCTAAAACCTCGTTTCCTTCTGCATCATAAGCACCACAGAAAAGTTCATCTGCCCGGGCATATATCAGGCTGACCCGTAAGCCATCATAGCCGCAGACATTCTCAGCCAGAATTCGCAGACTGGACATCGACACTACCGGCTTATCCCAGCTTTGAGCAAATCCTTTGACCGTTGCCACTCCAATGCGCACACCGGTAAAAGAGCCGGGACCTACACCGCAGGCATATACATCAATTTCTGAAAAAGATACACCGGCCTGTAACAATACTGCCTCAATCATAGGCAACACTTTAACAGAATGATTCTTTCCGTTGTTGACTGTATATTCACACAGCAAGATTCCGTCTGCCACAAGACCGACGGCTGCCGCATCTGACGATGTATCTATTCCTAAAACGATCATTCCTGTAACTCCTCTACGATAACTCTTTCACCGTAATTTTCCGTTCTTCTTCTCCCACCCGTTCCAGCAAAATTTCCATACGGCAGGCAGGCATAAGTTCCCCTGCACGTTCCGGCCACTCTATAATCACAATGGCACGACCGTCCACAAATTCCTCAAATCCAATAGCATACAGCTCTTCCGGCTCTTCAATTCTGTATAAATCAAAATGATACACCGGACAGTCTTTGCCTTCATATTCATTCACCAACGTGAAGGTGGGGCTGCTGACATGTTCTGTTACCCCTAAAGCCGAACAAAGTCCTTTGGCAAATATGGTTTTTCCGACTCCCATTTCACCGTCTAAACAGATAATCTGCCCTTTTTGCAGTGCCCGGGCGATGGTTCCTGCCAATTCCTTTGTTTCTGCTTCGCTGCGGGTTATATAACTGCTTTCTTTCATACTGTCACTCACTTACTGTAATCCCGGCGGCAAAATCTGAACCGGCGGATTTGTCGGTGCCGCTGTGGGCGCCGCTGTGGGCGCTGCCGTGGGTGCTGCTGAAGGTGCAGCAGACGGTCTTGCCGAAGGTGCGGCAGATGGTCTGGCCGAAGATGTGGCAGAGGGTGCCGGCGTTTGTGACGCTCTTGGCGGTACAGTTGTTATCGGTACCGGTGTTGCCGAGGGTCTTGGTGTACCGGGACGATAGTTCGCCAATTCCTGTTCCAGTTCTTGTATTCTTTTATTCTGTTCAATCACTGTCTTTTCCAATTGTTCATACGTTGGCTTCGGTGTTGGTGATACAACTGCATCGCCACCTTGCGGCAAACCCGGATTTTGACCGGATTTCAGCACCATTCCCGTAATCCAGAACGAAAGGAAAAACAGCAAAATCAGCAACGCAATGACACCGGCCGCTAATAAGAATTTTCTTCCAATAGCAGATTTATATTGTTTTCTCATAACCTTTTCCTCTTTTTCATATTTTTAGGTCATAAACCTCAATATACCTATGTTTTCATTGTATCACAAATGCTTCTTAAAGTAAAGAACATTTTACAGGCGATCATTTTTCAGCATCAATGTGTTTTATTACTGCTGTTAAAAACGGTTTCATTGCCGTAGGTAATGCCAAACGACCAATCAGCTCATTTAAATCGAACCAATAGAATTCCTCCGGCATAGCATCTGCAATAACATAATAACTCTTCATATCCCAAATCAAATGGGTAAACACATGGCGACTTTCCACAAATTTTTCTGCTTTTGCATTGATGCCCCAAGCTGTTAACTGTTCCTCTGCGTCGTTTTTTGTTAAATGTCCCTCCGCAGCAGGAAATTCCCACATTCCTGCCAAAACACCCTTTTCGGGACGTTTCACCAGAGCAACTTTATCTTCGCACCGCAACATAAACACCGTTCGTTTTTCTAATTTTTTCTCTTTTTTCACTTCACGCACAGGCAACGATTGTTCCCTGCCTGCCTTGCGCGCCACACACAGTTCTGCCAAAGGACAAAATTCGCATTTCGGCACACCGGGCACACAAATTAATGCCCCCAGTTCCATTAGTCCCTGGGTTAAGTCGCTGACATTTTCAGCCTCCGGATAGACTGTTTCCAAATCTGCCTTTACCCGGCGCTTTGTCTGAGGCAGCATAATATCGGTATCATCATTGCAGAGTCTCGCCGCCACCCGAAGGACATTGCCGTCCACCGCCGGTGTCGGTAACCCAAAGGCAATAGAGCCGATAGCGCCTGCCGTATAATCCCCTATGCCGGGCAATTTTTCAAGAAGTTTTGCATCTGCAGGAAACCTGCCGCCATACTGCTCTACCACCGTCATAGCCGCCTTTTGCATATTTTTCACGCGGCTGTAATACCCAAGCCCTTCCCACAGCTTCATCAGTTGTTCCAAAGGAGCCTGCGCCAATGCTTCTACCGTGGGCAGAGCCTCTAAAAACCGGTGATAATACGGTATCGCCGCTTCTACCCTGGTTTGCTGCAGCATAATTTCCGATACCCAGATACGATAGGGGTCTTTGTTTTCCCGCCAGGGCAAAATCCGTTGATTTTTTCTGTACCACGAACAAAGCGGCGAAATAATCGCCGCTAAAATATCTTTATGTTCCATACTGCGCTCCTATTCCGAAAGACCGAGCAATCGGTAAGCATTTTTCCATAAAATTTGTTCTTTTTCTTCCTCTGTCAGCTCAAGCTTGTCAAAAACTGCCAGCTCAGGCACGTGGAGCGATAAAGGATAATCCGTGCCAAACAGCACCCTGTCAACACCGTGAGCATAAACCAGCTCCGTTGCTTCTTCCGGCTCCATAAAGCGAATTGAGCTGGAGGTATCCACATATACGTTCTCTCTGCCGATGATATATTCCCTGGCTGCCTCCCATTCGCTGAAGCCACCCATATGAGCCGCGATTGTAACCAGCTTCGGGAACTTATCCAACACCCGTGCCAATCGTCGGGGCGTGGCACCGTCGCTGTTTTTGTCCCCTACGTGAATCAGCATAGGATACTTGCCCTCTAAGGCTTCATAGATAGGAAACATAGATTCATCATCAATGTTAAACCCCTGAAAAATAGGATGAAATTTAATGCCGTGCAAGCCTAAAGCCGGAAATTTATCCAATTCACTTTTCCAATCGGCATAATCGGGATGCAAGGTACCGAACCCGATTATATTATCTCCTATCAAACCAGAAACATACTGATTAATCACCGGCACCTGCTCCGGCTTTGTGGCTGTTGCGTGAATGACCAGCTTATCAATTTTGTTCTCCTGCATGCTCTCTAACAAATATCGGAACATACCGTTGCCGGCTAAGGGAATATCATAATATTCTGTTAAATTTTTCGCCGCTTTTTCCGCTATTTTATCATGAAAAGCATGGGCGTGAAAATCCACTATTTTTCTATACAATGTTTTGTGCCTTCTTCCTATATGCTTTCCTTTTTTCTGCCAATGTCAGTACGGTAATGCACATTGTCAAAATGGATTTTCTTCACGCCTTCATAGGCCTTTAAAATAGCCGCTTCCAAATCATCGCCAACAGCCGTAACGCCCAAAACGCGACCGCCATTGGTTAAGAAGGTTTCACCGTCAAGCTTGGTGCCGGCGTGGAATACGGTAATCGCCTCATCGGCTTCAGCTTCTTCCAATCCGCTGATAGGCAGACCTTTTTTATATTCCTTGGGATAACCGCCGGATGCCATAACAACGCAAACTGCCGCGTTATCTGCCCATTCAACAGTCATATCCCCTAAACGTTCTTCTGCAACAGCTAAAAAGATTTCCAACAAATCCGTCTTTAAACGGGGCAGAACAACCTGGGTTTCCGGATCGCCGAAACGAGCGTTATATTCAATGACCTTCACGCCGTTTTTAGTCATAATCAAGCCAAAATACAGAACGCCTTTAAAGGTGCGACCTTCCTGATTCATTGCCTTCATAGTCGGCATAAAAATGTTTTCCATACACTCGTTGTGAATGGCTTCTGTATATAACCGGCTGGGTGAAAATGTGCCCATACCGCCAGTATTTAAGCCTTCATCGTTATCATAGGCGCGCTTGTGATCCTGTGCACTCACCATAGGATACAGGGTTTTACCATCAGTAAAGGCAAGAACCGAAACTTCCTGACCGGTTAAAAATTCTTCAATGACAACACGGCTGCCGGCATCGCCGAACACCTTGTCGCACATAATATCTTCAACAGCCGCCTTTGCTTCTTCAAAATTTGCCGCAATGATAACACCCTTACCCAACGCCAGACCTTCAGCCTTAACAACGGTTGGATAAGAAACACCCTCTAAATAGCTGATGGCTTTTGCACTGTCATCAAACACTTCATAAGCCGCTGTGGGAATGCCGTATTTTTTCATTAAGTCTTTAGAAAAAACCTTGCTGCCCTCAATAATTGCCGCATTCTGACGGGGACCAAAGGCCTTCAAGCCTTCTTCCTCCAGGCGATCTACCATACCCAGCATCAAGGGGTCATCCGGTGCAACCACAGTTAAATCAATCTGGTTTTCCTTGGCAAACTTTACAACACCCTCAACATCCGTGGCTTTAATATCCACACATTTAGCAAGTTTTGCAATGCCACCATTACCCGGCGCTGCAAAAAGCTCCGGCTTCATAGGACTCTGTGCCAGTTTCCATAAAATTGTATGTTCACGGCCACCGCCGCCAACTACCAATACTTTCATTGTCAGTATCTCCTTTTTAAAGTGAAATAATTGCCGCCGCGGAAAATCACGCAGGCGGCAATATCATTCTCATATTTTAGTGTTTAAAATGACGCTGACCAACAAACACCATTGCAATGCCGTATTTATCACAAGCATCAATGGATTCCTGGTCTTTCTTGGAGCCACCGGGCTGAATAATTGCTTTGATACCGGCTTTTGCAGCCGTTTCAACCGTATCTGGGAAGGGGAAGAAAGCATCAGAAGCTAAGCTTGCGCCCTGTGCACGTTCACCGGCATAATCCAAAGCAATTCTTGCCGCCATAACGCGGTTTGTCTGACCGGGTCCAACACCTAAGGACATATTGTCCTTTGCAACTGCAATAGCGTTAGATTTTGCGTGTTTAACAACCTTCCAGGCAAACTTTAAGTCCTGAATCTGCTCGGCTGTAGGCTGTGTTTTGGTTACAACCTGCCAGTTTTCTTCGTCATAAAGTTCAGCGTCGCGCTGCTGAACCAACAAGCCGCCCATAACCTTTTTCATATCAAAATCGTTTACATCTGCTTTTTTAGCAATACTGGGCAGTTCCAGAAGACGAATGTTCTGCTTCTGAGTTAAAATTTCCATTGCTTCTTTAGAGAAAGAAGGAGCAACGATGATTTCTAAGAAAATTTTGCTCATAGCCTCAGCGGTGGGACCGTCAATCTCTCTGTTGGCCGCAATAATGCCACCAAAGATGGAAACCGGATCGCCTTCATAAGCACGGGTATAAGCTTCAAAAATATCCTTACCGGTACCAACACCGCAGGGATTAGCGTGCTTGCAGGCAACAACGGTAGGCTCGGTAAATTCTTTTACCAGATCCAGTGCGCCGTTGGTATCATTAATGTTATTATAAGAAAGTTCTTTACCATGAAGCTGTTTTACAGCAGAGAGTGTGCCGGCGCAAGGGCCAACTTCCTTATAGAACACAGCCTGCTGATGGGGATTTTCACCATAGCGCATATCCTGCACCTTTTCAAAGGTGAGTGACAGGTTCTTGGGGAACAGTTCCTTGCCGATGGTCTTTCTTAAGTATGTAGAAATCAAAGTATCATAAGCTGCTGTATGCTCAAATACTTTATAAGCCAAATAGAATTTAGTGTCACGACTTACAGAACCGTTCTGCTTATATTCAGAAAGAACGGTTTCATAGTCTGCCGGGTCAACCACAACAGCCACGTCCTGATAGTTTTTAGCAGCTGCACGAATCATAGTCGGGCCACCAATATCAATGTTTTCAATGGCATCCTCTAAGGTTACATTTTCTTTCTGAATGGTTTCTTTAAAGGGGTACAGGTTAATGGCAACCACATCAATGGTGTCAACCCCTAATTCAGAAAGCTGTTCCATATGTTCAGGATTGGAACGCATAGCTAAAATACCGGCATGAATTTTCGGATGCAGGGTCTTCACACGACCGTCTAAACATTCGGGAAAACCGGTAATTTCAGAAACACCGGTTACAGGCAGACCTGCTTCCGTCAAGGCTCTTTTGGTACCACCTGTGGATACAATTTCAAATCCTAAATCAATTAAACCTTTTGCAAATTCAACGATTCCGCTTTTATCGGATACGCTCAGTAATGCTCTTTTTGCCATTTCAATCTACCCCTTTATTTATTTTTATTCAGTAATTAAAACTCGTCGTCCGTCCCGTTTCAGCTTGCCGGCACATAACAGTTCCACCGCCTGTGGGAGCAGAATATGCTCTGCCTCTTTCATCACAAGCTGCTGCAAATCTTCTGCCGAAATGCCCTCGGGAATGGGCACAGCCTTTTGCAGAATAATGGCACCGCCATCGGTGATTTCATTCACAAAATGAACCGTTGCGCCGGTGACCTTAACGCCATATTCCAAGGCACGCTCGTGCACATGCAAGCCGTAAAACCCATCACCGCAAAATGAAGGAATTAAAGCCGGATGCACATTCACAATTTTATCGGGAAAACTCTTAATAAAGTTTTCGCTTAAAACCAGCATAAAGCCTGCCAGCACCAATACATCAATCTTTCGTGCAGAAAGTTCGGAAAGCAAAGCTTTTTCAAAGCTCTCTTTATCTGCAAATGCTTTTCGTTCCACACAAATGCCTTCTATACCGGCCTTTGCCGCCCGTTCTAAGGCGAACACGCCGGGTTTGCTGGCAATCACAACTGCAATTTCACCGCTTGTGAGTTTTCCGGCTTTCTCAGCATCAATCAGCGCCTGCAGATTGGTGCCACCTCCGGAAACCAACACAGCGATTCTTTTTTTCTCACTCATATGTATGCCCCTTACACCAGTTCAACTTCGCCGGCACCTTCTGCCACTTCACCAATCACCCAGGCTTTTTCGCCTAAGGATGCAAGATGGCTTACAATAGCATCGGCTTCTGATTGATCCACAGCCATAATGAGACCAATACCCATATTAAAGGTGTTATAAAGGTCACGCTCTGAAAGACCTGCTCTTTCTTCCATCAGGCGGAAAATCGCCGGTGTTTCAAAGCTGTCTTTAACAACTTTCGCGTGCATGCCATCCGGCAGCATACGGGGAATATTTTCATAAAAACCACCGCCTGTAATGTGAGAAACAGCGTGTACATCAAACTTCTCCATAACAGAAAGCAAGGGTTTTACATAAATTTTGGTGGGTGTTAAAAGAGCTTCACCCAATGTGCACCCCAAACCGGCAGGGGTTTCCATTAAACGTTCTTTGGCACCCTCACCGTCTAAATTAAACACCTTGCGAACCAAAGAATAACCGTTACTGTGAATACCGGAGGATGCAATACCAACCAGCACATCACCCACTTTAGTTTTGGAACCGTCGATGATTTTATCTTTATCAATCACGCCCACGCAAAAACCAGCTAAATCATATTCTTCCGGATCATAAAAGCCGGGCATTTCAGCGGTTTCACCACCGATTAAAGCGGCACCTGCCAAAACGCAACCATCGGCTACACCTTTCACGATTTCCGCAATGCGGGTGGGCACATTTTTACCAACTGCCAGATAGTCTAAAAAGAACAAGGGCTTAGCACCAGAGCAGGCAATGTCGTTAGCACACATTGCCACGCAGTCCTGGCCAATGGTATCGTGCTTGTCCATTAAAAAGGCAAGGCGCAGCTTGGTGCCAACGCCATCGGTACCAGAAACCAAAACCGGATTTTTATAGCCTTCGCCTAATTCAAACAAACCGCCAAAACCGCCAATACCACTTAAAACACCGGGAATTACGGTTTTGTTTACGTGTTCTTTCATCAGCTTAACAGCCTCGTAACCGGCCTCAACATCAACGCCGGCAGCTTTATACGCTGTACTCATATCATAAACCTCCCTGTTTTTACTTCAATTCATCTTTAATAGGCGGCACATCCATAGGGTATTCACCATTAAAACAAGCCTGACAGTAATCGCAGTTTAATGCTTTGGTTGCATTTTTCAAACCGTCAATGCTTAAATATCCCAAACTGTCTGCACCAATTTTTTGCCGGATTTCTTCCACGCTATATTTCACAGCCATCAAGCAGTCCCGCGAAGGAATATCTGTTCCAAAGAAGCAGGGCCATAAAAACGGCGGGGAACTGACGCGCATATGCACCTCTTTCGCGCCGGCTTCCTTTAAAGCACGAATAATGTTGGCACAAGTGGTGCCGCGGACAATGGAGTCATCCACCATCACCACGCGTTTTCCTTCCACACTGCTCTTTAACACATTCAATTTAATATTCACAGCCGCTTCACGCTGCGCCTGTGTGGGCAGAATGAAGGTACGGCCAATATATTTATTTTTTATAAATCCTTTACCGTAAGGCAGTCCTGATTCTTCGGCATAACCGATGGCTGCACACAGACCGGAATCCGGCACACCAAACACAAGGTCAGCCTCTACAGGATGTTCTTTTGCAAGCTCGTGACCCATGGCTTTTCTCACTTCATATACACTGGCACCCTGCACCACACTGTCCGGACGGGCTGTATAAACATATTCAAATACGCAGATTTTAGCTTTTTCCAACGCATCCTCATGGCGAATGGAATGAAGTCCGTCTTTATCAATCCACACCACTTCACCGGGCTCAACATCACGGATAAATTCTGCGCCAATGTTATCAAATACACAGGTTTCAGAAGATAAAACATAAGAATTATCAATTTTACCAATGGAAAGAGGACGCAGACCGTGAGGGTCTCTGGCTCCCAACAGTTTGCGGGGACTCATCATAACCAGAGAATAGCCACCCTTGGTATAATCCATTGTATTAAGAACCGCTTTTTCAATGGAATGGGTTTTAATCCGTTCCTTTGCAATGCGGTACATAATGGCTTCACCATCAATTTGGGTATGGAAAATGGCGCCTTCTTTCATGAACTCTTCGCGCAAATCATCAGCATTAAACACATTGCCATTATAAGCCAAAGCTAACGTTCCTTTCACATAATTGTAAGAAAGGGGCTGTGCGTTGGCACGGGAGTTACCACCCTTAGCAGAAGCACGAACATGCCCCACCGCTATGGTACCGGGCAGATTGTTTAAAATCCGTTCACTAAAAATTTCAGGCACCAGTCCCAAATCTTTATAAGTATGAAAAACGCCGTCATCATTGACCACAATACCGGCACTCTGCTGACCTCTGTGTTGCAGACCATACAAGGCATAATAAGTAAGATGTGCCACATCAAAGCCATCGTTATCGTAAATACCGAAAATACCACATTCTTCTTTTGCTTTATCATTTTCCAGCACAACAGATTCATGTAATTTCATAAACTTTGCTCCTAAAACAAGATTTTGTGCGAAAGCGCGACGCGACTGACTACTCGTCAGCCGCGCCATCTATTATTATCTTTGTACGCGACCGGAGCCGTCGCCCCCTGCCAACTTTTCGACCTCGCTTACAGATACACGATTATAGTCGCCCTCAACAGAATGTTTGAGCGCAGATGCTGCAACAGCAAATTCAATTGCTTCTGCAGATGTTTTGCCTGATAGAATTGAATAAATCAAACCACCGCCAAAGGAATCGCCGCCGCCAACACGGTCAACAATGTGAAGATGATATGACTTGGAGAAGTAATAATCCTCACCGTCATAGAGCATACCTGCCCAGTCATTATCGCTTGCAGAAATGGATGTACGAAGTGTGATAGCAACCTTTTCAAAGCCAAACTTGTCGGCAAGCTGTTTTGCAACACTCTTATATCCCTCATGGTTCAGTTTTCCGCCATAAATATCAGTTCCTTCAGCCTCAATACCAAATACGTCCTTTGCATCTTCTTCGTTTGAAATGCAAACGTCAACGTACTGACAAAGCTCTGTCATAGCTTTTCTTGCCTCGTCTCTTGTCCAGAGCTTGCCACGGTAGTTTAAGTCGCAGGAAATTTTGACGCCCTTTGCCTTTGCTGCCTTGCAGGCATCAATGCAAATATCAACAACATTGGGTCCCAAAGCGGGAGTAATCCCTGTGAAATGGAACCAGTCAGCACCTTCAAAAATAGCATCCCAGTCAAAGTCTGCACGTTCAGCCTGCTGAATTGCAGAATACTTTCTATCATAAATACAAACACTGCCGCGCTGAGAAGCACCTTTTTCAAGGAAGTAAATACCCACTCTGTCGCCGCCGCGAACAATCTTAGATGTGTCAACACCAAAATACCGTAAGCTGTCAACAGCTGCCTGACCGATTGCGTGCTTGGGGAGCTTGGTTACATAGCTTGATTCCAAACCGTAGTTTGCAAGGGAAACAGCCACATTTGCTTCGCCACCGCCAAAGGTTGCCTGCATCTGATCATTCTGAAAAAATCTGTAATATCCGTTTGGTGCCAGTCTGAGCATAATTTCACCAAAAGTAACAACTTTAGCCATTTTTAATCCATAACCTTTCTGCCCGAAAAATATATAATTCAAGCAAGCTGCCCCGGGCAAGCAGCCACATTGAAAAATTGTTTACAGTCCTCTTGCTTCGCGAATCTTCTTCACGAATTCACGGCCCATAGCGGTAATAGCTGCATAGTCACCGGTCTTAGCGCCGGCAGTCAAGGAGCTGCCTGCACCAACGGCAACAGCACCTGCTTTAATCCATTCTGCCACATTGTTAACATCCACACCGCCGGTGGGCAT
>SVJT01000127.1 GCA_015068865.1 Oscillospiraceae bacterium
AGAAAAGATTGTGATTGTTTTTAAGGATAACGGTCCCGGTATACCGGATATTGAAAAGGCTATGCAAAGTGGGTTCTCAACAGCCAGTGATGAGGCAAGAGAGCTGGGTTTTGGTGCCGGTATGGGGCTGCCGAATATGAAAAAATATTCTGACGATATGACGATTGAATCGGAAGTTGGTAAGGGTACAACGGTTACGCTGACGATTTATTTACAATAACAGAGGGGAGAAGTGTGCATGAGCGGCAATCAGCAATATTACCATTCAGTTCGTCTGGATACAGATAAATGTAAAGGTTGTATTAACTGCATTAAGGGCTGCCCGACAGAGGCAATCCGTGTGCGTGACGGAAAAGCTAAAATTATTAAAGAACGTTGCATTGATTGCGGTGAATGTATTCGTTCCTGCCCGTATCAGGCCAAAAGTGCTGTGACAGAGCGTTTGGACGATATTTTTAACTACCGTTATAAAGTGGCCATTCCGGCACCGACGCTCTACGGTCAGTTTAACAATTTAAAAGATATTAATCTAATTTTAACCGGGTTAAAATATTTAGGTTTTGACGATGTGTATGAAGTGGCCAAAGCCACAGAAGTGATTACCGATTACACTAAGAAACTCTTAAAAGAAGGTAAACTGCAACGACCGGTAATTAACTCGGCTTGCCCAGCGGTGATTCGTTTAATTACAGTTCGTTTCCCCAACTTGATTCATAACATTTTGCCCGTTATTTCACCAATGGAAGCAGCGGCGAAGGTGGCGAGAATGGAAGCAGTACGCAAAACAGGGCTCAGACCTTCTGAAATAGGCGTGTTCTTCATTTCCCCTTGTGCGGCTAAAGCTACCAGTGTGCGGAGTCCCTTGGGTACGTTAGCCCCTCTTGTGGATGGGGTGTTATCTATTAAAGAGGTGTATTTGAAACTGTTACCCATTTTGGGGAAAATAGAAAAAGTTGAAGATTTATCCACCTGTGCCTTTGCCGGTGTGCGCTGGGCAGGCGCCGGTGGCGAGGCAGATGCTTTGGGTATTGAAAAATATGTAGCAGTAGACGGCATTGATAATGTGGTGAAGCTGTTGGAAGAAGTAGAAGATGATGAGAAACTGGATGTTGACTTTATTGAGGCGTTAGGCTGCACAGGCGGTTGCGTTGGCGGTCCGCTGACAGTAGAAAACACCTTTGTTGCCAAAACGAAGATTAAAAAGCTGGCAGAAACTTTAAAACGAAAAGGCCAGCGTCCAGTAACGATTCCCCTTTCGGAAGGAGATCTTCGCTGGGACACCCCCATTACATACCGTAACGTGCTGAATTTAGATGATGATATCATTGTTGCCATGCAAAAAATGGAAGCCATGCAGGCGATTTATGAAAACCTGCCTCATCTGGACTGCGGTTCCTGCGGAGCGCCCAGCTGTAAGGCGTTATCGGAGGATATTGTCCGTGGCTATTCAACCGAAACGGATTGTATTTACAAGCTCCGTGAAAAGGTTAGAGAACTGGCGCGGCAGATGATTGAACTGGAAGAAGAAATGCCCGGCTCCTTTAAAAGTGATAACCGGGAATATTGATAGGAGGCAAACGATATGACGGTGAAAGAGTTTGCAGAAAAAAACGGGATGCGTTTTTTGACTTGCGGTGATACAGAACTGGAAATCAGCGGTTGCTATATTGGTGATTTGCTAAGCCTTGCCATGAGCCGAGTAGAATTTGGCAATGCCTGGCTTACAGTGCAGGGCAATGTGAATATTGCCGGTGTAGCAGCACTCACAGAACCTTCTTGTATTATCCTGGTAGAAGACCGCACCTTAGATGAAAATACAGAAATAAAAGCAAAAGAGCAGGGCATTAACATTTTGAATACAGAGCTTTCGGCTTATGATGTGGCTTGCCGCCTCTATGAGCAATGCCGATGAAGGTAAGGTGTGATTTGCACCTTCATTCTGCTTTGTCACCTTGTGGCGATATGGATATGACCCCCAATAACATTGTGAATATGGCAATGCTGAACGGATTAGACGTTATTGCATTAACGGACCACAATTCGGTGGGCAATGTGCGGGCAGTGATGGAGTGTGCACAGGATAAACCTCTTTGTGTTGTACCCGGTCTGGAACTGGAAACAGTGGAAGAAGTTCATTTTGTTTGCCTGTTTCCGACGGTTGAACAAGCAGAAAAGTTTATAGAGTTTTTAGAGCCTTATCGGATGCCTATTGAAAACCGACCGGACATTTTCGGGGAGCAGGCTTATATGAACGCGCAGGATGAAATTGTGTGGCATGAGCCGCATTTGCTCACAACGGCGCTGGGCTGCTCTGTGTATGATGCGGCGCCGGTTGTTTTCAGCTTGGGAGGTGTGATGGTGCCGGCTCACGTGGATAAACAGTCTTACAGCATTATTTCCAATTTGGGTATGGTGCCGGAGGATTTAGGCTTTAAAACTGTTGAAATTTCAAAAAATACAACGAAGGAAGAGGCGCTCGGCCGGTTTCCTTATTTAGAGTCTTATCGGCTTATCACCGATTCGGATGCTCATTATTTGTGGGATATGTATGAAGAACAAAACATTTTGGAATTAGAAGAACTCAGTGCAAAATGCCTGGTTGAAACATTGAGAAAGGGGAAATAACCATGAAATCATATCGTAAAGAGTTATTTTTTGAAGCAAACCGTCGCAGAGAAATCATCCGGATTACTGATGATGTTCAGCAGGCGATTAACGAAAGCGGCATAAAAGAAGGATTTGTGCTGGTAAATGCTATGCATATTACCGCCAGTGTGTTTATTAATGATAACGAATCCGGTCTGCACCACGATTATGAAGTGTGGCTGGAAAAACTGGCACCGGAAAAGCCCTATGACCAGTATTGGCACAACGGCTATGAGGATAATGCTGATGCTCATTTAAAACGCACTGTTATGGGACGTGAGGTGGTTTGTGCCATTACAGGCGGCAAGCTGGATTTCGGTCCCTGGGAGCAGATTTTTTACTATGAATTAGACGGAAAACGCAGAAAAAGAGTATTGATAAAAATTATTGGCGAATGAGGATACACGCTGTGGGCTGATAGGATAAAAAGACTGTTCATAGGAATGGTCTTTTTTCATGTTTTGTGCACAGAGCAGGAGGCGCTATGAAACGAATTGTGGCAGGGATTCTGGCTCATGTAGATGCCGGCAAAACCACCCTTTCAGAAGGACTTTTGTATACGGCGGGAGAGATACGCAAGCTGGGCAGAGTGGATGCAAAAGACACATTTTTAGATACAGATGAAATAGAGAAAAAAAGAGGCATTACCATTTTTTCCAAACAGGCAGTGATGAGATTGGATAATACGGTGATGACTCTGTTAGACACGCCCGGACACGTGGACTTTGCGGCAGAAGCAGAACGAACCCTTTCGGTGATTGATTATGCCATTTTGGTCATCAGTGGAACGGATGGGGTGCAAAGTCACACCAAAACCATTTGGGATATGCTGAAAAAGCACCGTTTGCCTGTGTTTGTTTTTATTAATAAATTAGATTTAACCGGCAGTGATAAAGAACAGGTCGTTGAAGAACTTAAAACAGAATTTAAAGGGAATTTTGTTGATTTTACAGACAGTGAAGATGTTCTTTCTGAGAATTTGGGAATGTGCAGTGAAGAACTGATGGAAGAAGTTTTAGCAGGCAATCTTTCGGAGAAAACCGTTGCCCAAGCTATTAAAAACAGGCAGGTTTTCCCTTGTTTTGCAGGTTCTGCCTTGAAGATGGAAGGGGTGGAACGGTTTTTAAAAGCCTTTGATGCTCTGACGTTAGAATCTATGGCTATGAGTGAATTTGGTGCCAAGGTGTTTAAAATCAGTCAGGATGAAAAGGGCAGCCGTCTGACCTTTATGAAGATTACCGGCGGTAGCTTAAAGGTTAAAAATCTGATTGAATCAGCAGAAGGAATAACGGAAAAGGTGAATGAAATCCGTATATATTCCGGAGAAAAATATAAAACAGAAGACGAGGCTTTTCCCGGCACTGTTTGTGCTGTAACAGGCCCTAAACAAACAGCGGCAGGCCAGGGGCTTGGCTTTGAAGGCAATGCAACTTCATTAACCTCGGAACCGATTTTTAACTATCGTGTCATTTTACCCAAAGGAGTAGAACCCTCGGTGGCTCTGGAAAAATTCAGAGTATTGGAGCAGGAGGAAACCCATCTTCGTGTGACCTGGAATGCACAGCTGAAAGAAATTCAGATTCGTCTGATGGGTGAAATTCAGCTGGAAATTTTAAAACAACAGGTATTAAAGCGTTTTGATATGGCAGTTGAATTTGAAGAAGGTCGTATTGTCTATAAAGAAACCATTGAAAATACGGTGGAAGGTGTGGGGCATTTTGAGCCTCTCAGGCATTATGCGGAGGTGCATCTTATGTTGAGTCCTCTGCCACCCGGAAGCGGTATGCAGTTTGAAGCAGATTGTCCTGAGAGCGTTTTAGATAAAAACTGGCAGCGGTTGGTGTTAACTCATTTGATG